>JAQTYS010000358.1 GCA_028688175.1 Methanothrix sp.
CAATTAAGTCTTAGACGCAAGGTAGCCAATCAACGCTGATGGCACCGCAGGTGGAGTTGCCCCAGAGCTGGATGAACTTCTCAATGGAGAAGACACCAGTCAGGTCCTCAACAGATCTGCCGTACTCAGCATGGCGGCCCTTGAGCTGTGAATCAGCTGTGGGATCACGGGAGATCCAGCCGATGTGAGCTACGCCGATGACGTTGCTGTTCAGGTTAGCTTCGAGAACGCCTGTACAACAAGCCGGGACATTAGTCAGTGTGTTGCTATTATATCCCCTGGTCTTGATCTCGGTGGTCTTTTGCAGGTGCTCAGCATGAGTGTACATCTCAGTAAGCACAGCGCCTATCTTGTAGTTTTGCACGCAGAGCTTATCCACCCATTTCTGGTCATAAGTGCCGGTTTGATATGAGACGGGCATGTACTCCAACTCCTGTTCCGAGGTGAAGTTGATGTAGTCCATGGCATCTGACCCGGTCGGCCAAACACATGATAGGCCCGCAGGTTGCCTCTCAGCTTCAAGCTCAATTCTGGAAGTGATGACATTTCCTGAACCTGATTGCTTTTCCACCAGCTTTTGTCCATTGAAGCCATTTTCCGTGGAGATGACAATCTCCAGGCTTCTGTACCCCACTCCTTTTACAGACGATTTCTCGTACATGTAATTGGCAGCGCCTGCCATGCCAACTAGTGCCATGACAATAACCGTTAGAACAATAAATTCTCTCTTCAATCCACACAACCTCCTCTTGCCTGGTTCTCCCTAAACAGGGCATTATAAAAAATCCAGGCATTCACTCTCCAGATACCCTAGCACCCGGATGCTGTTTCTCAGGAGGCTATTTCAAGGTTTTGCTGCCATATTCCATGGATTGTATCGCGAAAAAAAGAAAGACTCATGTCTACTTGCCGAATGAATTCAGCCGGTCCACGAAATCGCTACATGAGCTGCTCATGCAGGGACTGGTAAAGCTGGGACTGCTGATCGCCGGTGCGTTAATGGTCGGCGCTTTCAGGCAATCTCCGTCCCGGCATGGAGAACTAGATTTTGCGGCATCCCGGAAGAGTATTCTCCGGTTTATTTCAAAGGATCCGAAATACTCCTCGAATTCCTTCAGATTCTTTTGGCCGGGGACCACCTGCTTGGCATCTATCAGGTAATATCCCGTAAAGTTGTCTGCCGTTTTAAACTCAGCCGTCTTCTTTAAGGAGCCGGTCTGATGCAGTGTAAAATCCTGATCCTTGAACTCCATCTGCGAAACATCATAGCTCTCCCGGACCTTGGCACCCACTCCTCCAAAGACCGCTGAACTCTTGAAGCTCTCAGTTCCTACAAGCGAGTCACCCAGAGAGACGGCATTGTAATTGTCAACTGCATCCTGTTCCTGGAAATTGGCATTCTTGCCCAATGCCTTGTCCACCAGGTATTCGTTCTTTACCAGAGCATCCACGCTGCCGGAAAACAGCACGCTCTTGGTGGACTTAATACCTGAGTTCATGGACCTGAGGTCTTTATCGATCTGGAACTGTCCCGAGCCGCTCACAGAGGTCTCTGAGGCGTAGTCGAATGATTGCACCTTAAATTTAGCATCTCTTTGCCCAGAGCTGCGGCATTTGGCAGAGGCCTCCACTGCGAAATTGTACTCACCAGCTACTGCGTTCGTGTCCGGCGAGATTTGCAAGGACAAATAGCGAGAGGCTCCCGCCGGAATGGTCACGGGAGTGCTCGTCCAGCTGAACCATTCAAACGGACAGACCTTCGGATTGACACTTACTTGCGCCTCTACCAGAGTATTGCCGTCGTTATTTATCGTAACCATGAAGTCCAGTGGTTTGCCCGGAGTCGTATATGATTTATCAGGCTCGGACTCAGGTCCGGTAATGCCGATGCTCACGGTAAGGTCCCCAAAATCACCCGAACAGGGGCTGGGTAGAAATGTCGGCAAAGAGGTGGATGTGAAACCGGTCCGTAGGTCCGTCGATACTTCACCTGGTGCCATGCCTGAATCCTCAACTGTGGCTTGTGCCAGGGCTGCTGTAAGGATGAAAATTATTATCATCTGTCTTTTCATGCGAACCCCCCAAATATTTACTTAAAAAAAAGAAAAAAAACTGCAGGCTCTTTCGGCCTAGCAGTCGATGCCTTCGCACGGTGCACGAATTCTATCCGGCACCGGGTTCTCATGGAACTTAATGGTCTTCTCGGCTTCGAACACACCTGTGAACATCTCGTGAGCCTTTATGTCCTTGTAGAATATCTTATGCCAGGTTGCGTCGGTGCCCCAGGTACCATTGAAGGAGTTCTTGGTCTCGAGACCAATCAGGTGGGACGGAACATATACCCCATTGCTGGCTGTCATGAGATTCTGGACGGCAGCGGTGTCTCGGCCTGCACTCTTGAGCAAGCCCGGCAGGTCTTCCGGTTTGCCGTAGGGTGTCTCATAGGGCGTGGTTGAGGCAAAGAACGCAGTCTGATCCTGTTCCATCTCATTTACGGAGAAGAGTTCCTGCACATTGGCACCAATGCCTCCGTAGAAGGCCTTGGAGTTGAGGAGCTTTCCACCGGTAAGGGGCGTCTCACCCGCATAGGTTAATTTCGTTTGCTGGATAAGATTAAGGGCGGATTCATTTCCTCCATTGACGGAGGATACGTTTCTCTTGAGCTTATCGGCATTCTGTGAATATGCGGTCTCCTGATCAAGCTCGAGAT
>JAQTYS010000077.1 GCA_028688175.1 Methanothrix sp.
TCCCTGTGGATGCGGTATGAACCTGGCCACGCTGCCCGTACTTCTTCCCAGAGACTGGGTCGTCGTGGAGCGCCCCCCCCAGGCAGAGCAGGACGAATTCTGCAAGGGTTTTGATTTCAGGAGAACCGCAGGATTCTCCTGTAATAACGTCTTTGAGCATGAGATGGACGGCATTGAGTACATGGCTAACTTCTCCTGCTGCTCGGAGTGTGCTGATAAAGCAGTAGCGGAAGGGTACGCGACCTATGCCCGGAAATCCTATCCGCGAGCACTGCGTTAAAGATCAAGAGGTATTGCTATTGATAGTAAGAGTCTATTCCACACAGTCCTGCCCCAGATGCGAACAGCTCAAAGCGGCACTGAAAAAGGCAGGCATCTCCTTTGAGAACCAAGATATGAGCACACCCGAGGCCCTCACGGAGCTGCGCATAAACGGGGTATTCACGCTATCCGCGCCCGTACTTCAGGCAGATGACAAGTTCTTCACCGTAGAGGAGCTATTCTCCGGCGAGAAGCTTGTTGATCTGGCCGAGATCCTCAAAAGCTAGAACTCCCTGCCCCGCACTCGACTTATATTGAAAACAGCTGTGCTGGCTACGTGCATTACCGCGAAGGTGCCGGCTTGAATGGGATCGGTTACTACCAGATCCGCCTGTTCGGGAACTGAGCCGGCCATTTTAAGGGCAATAACCGGAATGCCCTCTGCCTGTAGACTTTTCACCTCATTGGTGATACGTCCGCCCATGAGGGCCCCGGCCAATACCAGGATGCTGGCACGCGGCAGCCGGCGCACAGCGCTCACGGCATCGGCAATAGCATCCTCTCCCACCAGAGGAATTGTGTCCACACTGATGCGCTCACCTCGCAGATTATGCCGGTCAGCTTCGCTCACAGCCCCCACCGCGACCTGGGCCACCTGGGCGCCTCCGCCTATGATGATCACCCTCGAGCCGTATATCTTCTCGAAGGGCTTGTGAATGGAGACCTCCGAGATGGAATCAAAAGCCTTCAGCTCCTCCACAATCCCGAAAACATCCTCTTCCGGGCAGTCTACCTCCATATAAACCGAAGCTTTGCCCCGGTTCATGCCTCTTTCCACAACAAACTGTTGAGTGTAGACTATGTTGCCGCCCATCTTGGCCACCGTCCCCGCGATGTCGCGCAGCATTCCCGGGCGATCCAAACATATCACATTAAACGCTGTGCTCATTTCATGCCTCATTTTCCCCAAGGGTGTCGGGAAACTTTAATATGACGAGTGGTCTACTTTATGCCGATGGAATTTTGTCCCCAATGTAAGAGCATGATGATGCCCAAGGATGGCATGATGGTCTGCAGAAAGTGCGGCCACAAGATACCGAAAACCATAGGCGACTCCATGCTCAGCAAGACCAAGCAGCTGGAGCGCGTCGTTCCGGTCTTAGAGCAGGAGTCTTCAGGCCTGCCTACCACCAATTGCAGATGTCCGGAATGCGGCAATAATATAGCATACTGGTGGCTTCGCCAGCTTCGTTCTGCTGATGAGAGCGAGGTTAGGTTCTTTCGCTGCACCAAATGCAACCGAACCTGGCGAGAGTATGACTAGGCATCAACTATATTAAATATAAAACGGTTCTGGTGGATGAGGCTCAAGGAATGTTCAAGGCAGTAATCAACGCAGAAACTCTGCGCGATGCAATCGATTCAGTCTCTTCTCTAGTGGATGAGGTCAAGTTTTCCATATCGGAAAATGGCCTGGAACTGAAGGCTGTGGATCCTGCGAACGTGGCTATGGTATCGCTTCAGATTGGAAATCAGGCCTTCGAATACTTCAAAGCCGATGCTTGTGAAATCGGCATAGATTTGGTTCGGCTCAGCGATGTGCTGAGCATGGCCGACAAGGGCGAGAATGTCCAACTGGAGCTGGAAGAAGAGAGCCACAAGCTGAAGATAGGAGTAGGTTCACTCTTTTATACCTTAAGCCTGATAGACCCCACCGCCATCCGCAAAGAGCCGCGCATACCCGAGCTGGATCTGCCGGCCCATGTGACGCTCCCCGGTGTGGAGCTGCGCCGGGCGGTAAAAGCTGCCGAAAAGGTCAGCGATCACGTAATATTGGGTGTCTCTGATGAGGGCTTCTACATGGAAGCCAAAGGCGACATCGATTCGCTCAAGCTAAAGATTCCCAGCACAGAGCTCCTCGGCATGAAGCCAGGCGAGGCCAGAAGCCTCTTCTCTCTGGATTATCTGGAAGACATGTCCAAATCCATAAGCAAAGCCGGCGAGGTCACACTGGAGATGGGCATAGACTACCCGCTGCGCATTCACCTTAAGCTGGGTCAGCATGTGGAGATCAATTACCTCTTAGCCCCGCGAATCGAACAGGAATGAGGATCTCCGATTACCCTTTTACGGAAGCGGCAGCTAGCCTGGTGCGATCAGCCGGATACTCTTTAGAAAGCCTTCTTGGCAAGACCTCTTTTAAAACGGCACGGGGACGGGCAGCGCAAAGGGTAGCGCAGGCCATCAGTGGCACTATCTCGGAAAGCGCGGCCAATACAGAGGCTGAGCAATTGACTGAGCTTCTCTCTTATCCTCTGGCAAGAATCATGGTCTCATGCCTTGACGATTCCATTTTGCTGCGCCGCTATGCCCTGGCCGAAGCAAAGCTAGCATATCGAAGGATGCAAGAAGAGAAGGAAGGGCTGGAGGCCATCGCCAACGACCTGGGGCTTCATCCCCAGGGACCGGGGCCCTATATGATTCATTTTTCCGAATACATTCGAGCAGCACATCGCATGCACAGTTCCAAATGGAAGCTGACCAACCGCGATCTCCAGCAGGGCTACCTCACCATTACCGAGGAAGAGCTGAAACGAATCATGGAAGAAGCAGCCCGGGAGAAGATCCTGAAAGGTCTGCCTTTGCCCGTGGATGAGAAGACCTGCGCCTCTCTCCAGGAATACCTAGGGCCGCTCAAAGAGCAGCTCGACATTATTAGAGCCCGCGATAGGGTGGACCTGGGGCGTGTGGAGGAAGGAGCCTTTCCACCCTGCATCAAGAAGATGCTCAATGATGTTGCCAAGGGCACCAACCTGGCCCATAGTGCGCGTTTTGCTCTGGTCAGCTTTCTCTTGCAGATCAATATGACCGCAGAGGAGGTTGTATCTCTTTTCAACACCAGTCCGGACTTCGACGAGGAGAGGACACGCTACCAGGTAGAGCACATCGCAGGAGCCTCCGGCACCAGCTACAAGCCACCCGCCTGTGCCACCATGGCCACCTACGGCAATTGTCCGGGCGAAGACGAACTCTGCCGCAAGATAAGGCACCCCCTCAGCTACTACGAGAGAAGGATGAGGCTCTTCAAGCCCCTCTTGCCCGAGAAATCGCAAGAACCAGGGACTTGAGCCGGGCGTCATCGACATTCTCCTGCCTGGTCAGCAGCCAGACCTCATCGTGTTCCAGTAGCCGAAAACCTAAAGCAGCATCATCGGCGGCCCTCTTTTCAGCAAATCCCACATCAGCCCGTCCGGAGGCGACCGCCGCAGCCACAGCCGAATGGGTCCTGGCCACTCGCACGTAGCTGGGATGAGGCAGGCCTAAAGCCGACAGGTGTCTCTCAAATGCGCCGTGCATGGCAAAGTCCCGCTGCCAGCCCACGATGCGTTGGTCGGGGAGGTTCGACAAAGCGCTCGCATCCCGGAAGACCAGGCCCAGCTCTCTTTTAAAACTCCCGATCAACAACATGCCTTTCGCGACCGTTTCCGGCTGCACTGCTTGCTGCCCAGAGATGCAGGCCAGGTCAGCCACGCCGTCCTCCAGGTAGAGCCTGGCTCGCACCGAGCCGCTATTCAATAGCAAGATACGCCCGGACGCCTCCTCGGCCAGCTTTTCGATGAGGAGTGTGTTTTCGCCCGCCACCACAAGATCGGCAGGATCGGTATCACCAAATAACTCCACCTCTATCATCTTGCCCTTTTCCAGATACTCGACTCCCACCGGGATGTCGATAATGCCATCCGCTCCGGCCAGAGTGGTGATGGAGCCGCTTCCCTTGTCCACTGGATAGACCAACCCGTTCGAGAGGCCCACGGCCAGCATCTGGCGACGGCCATCGAATCGCAGCGGTCCGGAGAGCCATCCCGTCACTCTCTTTCGGGAATGCTTCTGGCCCAAAGCGGCACGAATGGCAGGAGCTGCCAGGCAGGAGAAGACGGTAAGCGCGCTGGTGGGATAGCCGGGCAGACCCAGGCAGGGCTTGCCATTGATCAGGCCGAAGATGGTAGGCTTGCCCGGCTTGAGGTTTACGCCATGAAATATCAGCTCGCCGATCTCGTCTATTACCTGAAAGATCATGTCTCCGATGCCGGCGGAGGTGCTGCCGCTCACCAGAATCAGGTCGCATTCCCTGGCCATCTTTTGCAGCAATGCTGCCATTGCTGCCTTTTCATCGGGAAGGATGCCGTAGGGTACGGCGCGACCACCGCAGTCGGCCACAGCAGCAGCGATGGTGTAGGTATTGATGTCGTATATTTGGCCCGCGGCCAGAGCCCCACCGGGCGCCACCAGCTCATTGCCGGTTGAGGCCACGCCCACCTTGAGGCAGCGCACTTGCACCTCTGTCCGGCCCAGAGCTGCCAAAACCCCCATCTCCCGCACGGCTAGCATTGTGCCGGGAAAGAGCACGGCTTCGCCAAAAGAGATGTCGCTTCCCGCTGCCTGCACGTTCTCGCTGCCGTAGACGGGCCTTCTGATCAGTACACGATCACCCTCGGCCTGGCTATATTCGATCATGACCACCGCGTCCGCTCCAGGCGGCATCATGGAGCCGGTGGAAACCTCCGCTGCCTCGCCCCGCGCTACGCGCACGTGCGGGAGTGCGCCCATGGGCACGCTGCCGGCCAGGCGCAGGCAGACGGGCCGGTCTTCCCTGGCCTCCAGGGTGTCCTCCGCCTGCACGGCAAAGCCGTCCATGGAGGCGCGAGCAAATCCCGGCACATCCAGAGAGGAGATGATCTTCTCGGCCAGGATGCGGCCCTGGGCCAGGGGCAACGGGACTGCTTTTATTGACGTGCGGGGAAGGCGGCTTTGAACTATCGATAGGGCTTCTTCCAGCGAGATGAGGCTACGAAACTCCTTACGCATGATGGGCATTTTGGACGCGGGAAGATATAAAAGGCTCTTCGCGCCGGTCAAGACTTCGCGAGTGATTCCGGTTCAATCGAAGCCGCGAAGTTTGCAGGATATGTGGTGAGGAGAAAAGAATTGAGGGCGCACGTCCAGAACATGCAAGTTATTCATAGTGGCGTATACAAATCTGCCAAAATCAGCTTTGGACTAACTACCTAATCCATTAATCTATGAAGTGAATCTTCGACAATTGCTAGATACCGGATTTTTAAGGGATTACCTTTTTATAGCTATTATGACTACGAGTCAAATATCGACTCTTTATCTAAATTAGACCGCAAGTCGGAAAATAAGAAAGGGCTTACTGCCTTCGCAGGTGATTAAAGGTGCATGAACCATCAGATCGGACAAGCGGCGAAACGACCATGGAGCTAAGGGAGATAATGGGGTCAGGCAGCAAGACTGCCATAGCGGCTTTGCTCAACAGATTTGGAGAATCGCTGAAACCTGTAGGAGAAAGGATCTGCTACGATCCATATGCGGTCTATTTCATCGATAAGAAACTAATGGATTGGGCACTCCATAATCCGGATAAAGTAATAGCCATGAGAGATGAGAACGAAAGAATAAATCCGGGTTTTGTGAATTCCATCATCGCCAGAGTCAGGTATTTCGATGACTTCACACAAAGGTCTCTGGAGCGAGGAATTGAGCAGTTAGTCATCCTCGGCGCAGGATACGACACTCGTGCATACAGGATCGAAGGATTGAAACGGATAAGGATCTTCGAGGTAGACCACCCATCCACTCAGGATATCAAAATAACGAAGCTAAAAAATCTATTCGGCGCTCTGCCGAGCAACGTGGTGTACATCTCTGCAGATCTCATATCAGAAGATATCTTCCAGAAGCTGATGGGAAAGGGATACGATCCATCCAAAAAGACTCTCTTCCTCATGGAGGGACTGCTGTACTACCTTCCGCCATCGGCTGTAGAAAGGATGCTCTCATCCATCATGAAGAACTCGGCGAAAGGCAGCGTTATCCTTTTCGATTATCTCTTCAAGTCGGTGGTAGATGGGAGCACACCCCTGGAGGCAGGAAGGAATCTTAAAAAAGGTCTGGCAGAATCAGGGGAGCCCCTTAAGTTCGGCATCGAGGACGGCAAGATTGAAGAGTTCCTCGCCAATCGGGGATTTTCTCAGATCGCCAATGCGACAGGACGGGAATATAAGGAAGCTTACTTCCAGGGCGAGAATAAGGACAGGATCGTCTCCGAGCTTCTATCCTTTGCACATGCATTGATCGAGTAGTATTCATGAATAATCCTTTAATGTCTAGGATATGCCTGTAGCCTTAATCTGACTTTGAGTCGATGACAGTAGGAGATCATGGCAATCACAGATAGAAAACAGCGGGAGAAAGAGCAGAGGCGAAATAGCATCATCATTGCGGCCGAGAGGCTGTTTTACGCCAGGGGCTATGATAACGTCTCCATGGATGAGATAGCTCAGGAGGCTGAACTGAGCAAGGGCGCTATCTACTTCTATTTCAGAAAAAAAGACTCTCTGTTCTTCGCCATTGTCAGCCGCAAACAGACGGAGTTAGTGGATCTTATGGCGGTGCGCTTAAAAGATAAGGCTACTGGCAGGGATAAATTGAGGGCCATCATTGAGTGTTCTGTCGATTTCACCAAAAGAAATCCTGAGTATAACGACATGGCCTGCACCTACGGACCCGTGATCTTGTTGAGAATGGATAAGGATGATGACAAAGCATTCGCGGAAAAAACCAATGAGTACAATGCTCTTTTATCTGATGCAATCAAAGAGGGCAGAGAGGATGGAACGATCAGGAAAGATCTCGATGCTGTCCTGATAGGATTCTACATCACGCTTATCACCATATCTGTAGTATCTCCCCTGCCGACCTGGAAAAAAGCGTTTGCACTCTCAGGAATTAGTTTCCACCAGTTCCTAGATAGCTATTCCTGTTTCATAGATCCAGCAATCAGCAAATGTTTTGCGGAAGACAATGAGAGCAGCAAATTAGTCTAGCGACAGACAAGGAACAATCATTAGAAATAGATGATCGAAATGAAGCAAATAAAGCAAAAATCCACCCCTACCTACCTGCCGGGGTGTATACGTCGCCTCTCCAACGTTGAACGGCTCTTCTTATGGAGCTTCCAAACCAATATAGCTGTAGCAGCCCGGATTGTGGGAGACATAGAAAAAGAGAAACTTGAGCAGGCTATTGATATAGTTTGCCGCATGCATCCGCTGACCAGGTGCAGGATCACCTTTGATGAGCATCACGATGCCTGGTTTTCCGGGGACTGCGTTCCAAGGGCCGCCTTACGTATAGTTCCAAAGACCTCAGACTCGCAATGGTTCGACGAGATCAGACGGGAATACCAGGTACCTTTCGAGCCCGAAGTCGGCCCTCTGATCCGGTTTGTGCTTGTGTATTCGTCAGAGGTTTCAGAATTAATGGTGTTTTCAGAGCATTGCATCTGCGATGGAACAGCTCTTGCAAACCTTATACATGACGTTCTCGATTGCTATGCCGATCCAAAGAGTGAGGTTTCGGTCATCTCGCCGCCAGCGATCACTGATTACCTTCAACAGAAGGATAGTTTTTCCATCTCCACGATTATCGGCAGTTTCTTTATCAATCATTATAACAATCAGTGGCTTAAGAAACCACATTACATCTCTCAAGAGGACTTTAATGAGATTCACGCTGCATATTGGGAAAAATACAGATATGACATCGCCCTCCTCCAGCTAGAACCAAAAGAGACCCACGACCTAGCAGCCCGATGCCGAGAGAATGGTATGACCATCGGATCTGCGCTAACAGCCGCATTTCTTGCCGCATATTACGAAGTCATAGGCCCGCTTCCAAAAAACAAGAGGGCGATCTCTATACCATTCGATCTCCGAAGGCACCTCAAAGAAGGTACCGTCAATGGATTCTGCTTCTTATCAGGGGGATTTAATTTTCCTTTTGCCTATGACCAGAAAAAATCCTTCTGGAGAAATGCTGAGGATCTGCATAAGATCATTCAAAGACGAGTGAAGAAGCTCGACAACTCGGGCCTAGATATGGAACAATTCAATCCAACGCTTATCGATGCTTTTTTCAACTTAGCTCCATATATAAAAAAAGTCCCGGATGCATTCAACCAGACTGAGAATCTTTCAGCCTTTGCCAGCGATAAAAAGAGTATAGCACTTAAGATAGCCAATAATGCCTTATCCAAGCTTCCAGGTTTGATAACCACAAACCTTGGGCGTCTGGACTATCCCGAGTTCTACGGGAACCTTCGACTCGATCGCTTATTTCTCATACCCTCAGCCGGGGAAGATGTTCCCCTGATTCTTGGCGGCGCAGGTGTCTGCGGCAGGATGGCATTTTCCTTGAACTATCTTGTGCAAAATAATAGCAATAATTCATTGTACACAAAGGATATGATCAAAATTCGAAATATTGCACTCGAATACCTTGGCTTTCCAGAAAAGGCAAATGAGAGCTGGATGTGAATGCCATTAATTATAGTTAAGAACCGAAGGATTCAGTACTATGGTCGGCCCTTGTGAGCTAATCATCTCTGCCAGCTTCTGTCCGTATTGGAATTTTCTATCCAAATTATTAAATAGCATAATAACTTTAAGTTGAGTTCATAACCGATGGTTATAATCATAAACTGAAGTTACAAAGCGGAGATCATCAATGCCTTTCACGAATTTAAAGATACAGGAAAAAGAACAGAGGAAGAGCTACATCCTCGACGCAGCCGAGAATCTGTTCTTCTCCAGGGGCTATGACAACATTTCCATGGACGACATAGCTCGCGAGATCGAGCTGAACAAAGCCACGCTATATCTTTACTTCAAGAACAAGGAGGCGCTGTACTTCGCCATAGTTCTGCGAGGAGCCAGAATTCTTAACTCTATGGTCAAGGAAAAAATTAAAGCGTGCAAGAACGGAATCGAGATACTAGATGCAATAGGAATAGCATATTTTGAGTTCGTCGATAAGTATCCAGACTACAACAGGATGTATCTCTACTTCCGATCGGAGAGGTTCTCCACGAAGGATGGCGAGGATCTATGTGATGACGCAAAAAAGATTATCGAGCTGCGCCACGAGGAGTTCATCATAACCTGCAATGCCATAAAATCGGGCATAAATGAAGGCACCATACGATCTGATTTGGATCCGGTCGAAATTACTGTTTTCTTAACCCAGGTTGTTAAATCTCTCTCCGAGATACACCCCGATTTTAAGAAAGTATTGGCAAACAGAGGGATAACTGAGCATCAATTTCGTACAGATGTTGCAAGCTTTGTACGTCTTATGCTTGCGAATAATGAGGGAAAAAATGCTAGAAATAAGAAGAATATGTAAAATTATAGGAGATATATATGCAAAAAGCTGACACCATTGCCAAATTAAATGATACGGAAATAAAGACAAAAGGACCAAGCAAGATGGCAGAGCTGATTGCCCTGCAGAGATTTGTGGAATCTGCACTCCCAGAGCGCGAACGCATCTGCTACGATCCATATGCAATTCACTTCGTAGATATGGAGATGTTGGAATTCGCCCGCAAAAATCCGGAGAAGGCAAAGGCGATGAGGGAGAACTACGAGCGCCTATTTCCTGGGATAGGCAACTCCATTCGAGCCAGAGTCAGATATTTCGACGACTTTGTGAGGACTTCCATCGATGAAGGCATCAAGCAGATGGTCATCCTCGGGGCAGGCTATGACACCAGAGCATACAGGATTGAGGGATTGAAATGCAAGGTACGAACCTTTGAGGTAGACCATCCTTCTACCCAGGATGTGAAAATTAGAATAATCAATAAGATTTTCGGCGCTCTTCCTAACCACGTTGTTTACGTCCCTTTAGACTTCGAGTCTGAAGACCTTGGCCAGAAGCTTCTTGAGTACGGATATGATAAATCGCAAAAGACTCTCTTCGTTATGGAAGGGCTGGTCATGTACATATCGCCTGACGCAATGGACGAGACATTATCTTTCATCGTCAGAAACTCGGGAAAAGAAAGCTCCATTATCTTCGATTATTATCCCAAATCCCTGGTGGATGGAACAAGCGAATTGGAGGCGGCAAAGAACATCTACAACTTCCTCGTCCAGCAGGGAGAGCCTCTGAAATTCGGCATCGAAGAGGAGATGCTGGAGACTTTCCTTACCCAGAGGGGCTTCTCCAGAGTACAGAGCATCACCAGCGAAGACTACAAGAGGGCCTACTTCCATGGTATAAACGAAAATAGAGCGGTAAGCAGCCTTCTGTTCTTGGCCCATGCCGTTGTTGGTTGAGCGATCAACTGAGCCAGGCAATCTTGGATGGCTTGAAGTTGTCTGAAAAGCTGCTGAAAGAGTCTGAAGATTTCGATATCTTGCATAAAAGTCAGTGGCATCAAGCCTAGCTATCCACCTGGAGAGATTCAATCCAAGGCGGCTTTGAACTATCGATTGGGCTTCTTCCAGCGAGATGAGGCTACGAAAAGGATATCTCATCAAGAGAACGAGGCTCTTCGTGAAACAATTCGGCATAGCCTTGCAGAGCATAAAAGCCGCATGGCCCATATGCGTGGGCTACCTTCCCCTCGGCTTTGCCTTCGGCGTCCTGGCCCAGAAGGCGGGATTGGATTTGCTCGATATCG
>JAQTYS010000359.1 GCA_028688175.1 Methanothrix sp.
GGTTCTCCTGAAATCAAAACCCTTGCAGAATTCGTCCTGCTCTGCCTGGGGGGGGCGCTCCACGACGACCCAGTCTCTGGGAAGAAGTACGGGCAGCGTGGCCAGGTTCATACCGCATCCACAGGGACCATAAACATCTTCTAGATCTTTATATATAATCGCCTTACATACCTGCTCGCTCATCGTCTGCTCCTCTCTTGCTAATGGTAATAGTGGCCCATTAAATAACATTTTCCATCCGCTTTTTGGATTTTTCCAATCTTCTGGCTTTATTTTTCAAATAAACCTATAATGTTGGTGCGATTTTTTAATAGATTCTAATAATGGATAACTTAGCCCAACAAAAATTATATATGGAATTGCAGGATGATAGGATGGTTATTCTGGCTTGTAGCACTCGAAGGAATAAGTTTTTCCTCTTCTGGCTGCAAAATCCGGATTTATGAGGTGTATGAAGAATGCCGATACTTCCTGTTGCCCCGGTGAGCAGACTCATCCGCGAGGCTGGGGCCAATAGAGTGAGCGAAGGCGCGAGGGATGCGCTGGCAGAGGTTCTGGAGAGCTATGGCTTAGAGGTAGCCCGTGAGGCGGTCGGCTGGGCTAACCATGCCAAGAGAAAGACGGTCAAGTCCGAGGATATCAGAGAAGCAGTCAAAAGAGTTAAACCTCCCCTGGTCTCTGAAAGGTAGATCAATGGCATTAGATTACCGTGCTTTAGGACTGATATGCGGCATTGAGATTCACCAGCAGCTTGACACCGCTTGTAAGCTCTTCTGCGGTTGCCCCACCAAACATAGAGAGGTAGAGGAGTCCAATTTCGAGTTCTTCCGGTATCTGCGACCTTCGCGAAGCGAGCTTGGCGAGATAGATCGGGCCGCTCTGGAAGAAGTCCTGGTTACGAGGAGGTTTCATTACAAGTCCTATGACAGCACCTGTCTGGTAGAGGCTGATGAGGAGCCGCCTCGCGAGATAAATGCAGAGGCACTTGAGATCTCTCTGGTCATTGCCCGTTTACTCAATATGAAGATCGTTGATGAGCTGCAGACCATGCGCAAGATGGTGATAGACGGCTCGAATACCTCGGGCTTTCAGCGCACCGGCTATATCGGCTCGGATGGCTACATCGAGACCGCAGAAGGTGCTGTGGGCATAAGCATCCTCAGCCTGGAGGAGGAAGCGGCGCGCATCATTGAAGATAGGGGGGACAGTGTGGTCTACTCGCTGGACAGGCTGGGAATACCTCTGGTGGAGATCGGAACGGCTCCGGATATAGTCTCTCCCTCACACGCCCGGGAGGTAGCATCCTATCTGGGAATGATCCTGCGTTCTACCGGTCGGGTGAAGAGGGGTCTTGGCACCATCCGCCAGGACGTAAATGTCTCCATCAAAGGCGGAGCGCGCGTGGAGATCAAGGGCGTGCAGGCCCTTAACCTGGTCGATAAGGTGGTGGAGTTTGAGGCTCTGCGCCAGGTGCGGCTGCTAGAGATAAAAGAAGAACTGAATCGTCGTCTGGCCTATGTTGATGATAAAATAATAGACGTCACTGAGATCTTCGCGAAAACCGGCTCTAAAGTCCTGGCTCGCTCCCTCAAGAGCGGTGGTGTGGTCCTGGCCTGTCGGCTGGCTGGCTTTGTCGGCTTAGTAGGCAGGGAGATTCAGCCCGATCGCCGTTTGGGCTCCGAGATGTCGGACCGAGCCAAGAGGGCGGGCGTAGGCGGGATATTCCATACTGATGAGCTTCCTGCTTACGGTGTGACTGCGGAGGAGGTCGAAGCTGTGCGCACCCTGCTTGCTGCTGACGAGGATGACGCTGTAATCATGGTAACCGGGCCGCGGGAAAGAGCGGAAAAGGCCCTGCAAGCCGTGCTGGTTCGCGCTCGTGAAGCGCTGGCCTTTGTGCCCGAGGAGACGCGCCGGGCTCTGCCCAACGGCTGCTCGGAATACATGCGGCCTCTGCCCGGCTCAGCCCGCATGTATCCTGAAACTGATGTGCCCGCAGTGGTGATCACGCCGGAGATGCTGTCCGGTCTGCAGATGCCTGAGTTATTCGCAGACAGATCGAAACGCTATCAGAAGGATTATGTTCTGTCCGCCGAGCAGGCTTTTGTCATGGCCGCTTCTCCTAACTATCCGCTCTTTGAGGAAATTATGAAGACGGATCTTTCCGCATCCATCGTCGTCAGGACTTTGGAGACCATTCCCATTGAGCTGGCTCGCGAAGGGCTAGCCGTCTCCAATCTGACTGAGCAGCATTTCAAGGACTGCTTTGCTCTTGTAAGCCATGGTCGCCTGGCCAAGGAGGGGCTGACCGATCTGCTGCGCGCTCTTGCCGTGCATCCGGAAATGTCGGCTGATGAGGCCGCGGCGGCGGCTGGCCTGGCAGGCGTGGATGAGGCGGAAGTGGAGAAGGCAGTGCGAGCAATTGTGGCCGGCAAGGTCGATCTGGTGCGCTCCAAAGGTGAGAGGGCTGCGGCACCGCTGATGGGACTGGTTATGAAGGAATTGCGGGGCAAAGCCGATGGCAGCATTGTGAGCGCCATATTGAAGAAGGAAATACAAAATATACTCAGTCAGTGAGCCCCGAAAAACCCGATATGCTCCTCTGGGAGGAGACGCTCTTCAAAGACAGGGATCTGTTCGAGTTAGATCACCTGCCCGAGCACTTCCTGCACCGGGAAGATCAGATGAACAGCCTCAAATTCTGC
>JAQTYS010000078.1 GCA_028688175.1 Methanothrix sp.
ATAGGACCGCGCTTGAGCCTTTAGCTCGTGGGAGAAGCTAAATAAAACACTAGCAGTCTATGCTTTCGCAGCCGGACTGCTTCTTCTCCTCCACGGGACTCTCCCGGAACTTAATCATCTTCTCTACCTCAAACTTGCCAGTGAAGGACTCATGCACCTTAAGGTCCTTGCTGAACATCTTATGCATCCTGGCGTCCGTCTGCCAGGTTCCATTAAAGGAATTCTTGGTCTGGATGCCCACGGTGTGCACAGGGCTTGCCTTTAGCATCTCCTCAATCTTCCGAGGATCGGTTATGTAGGAAGCGGGATTAGTTGAGGCGAAGTAGCTGCTGCCTTCCCTCTCCATTTCGGTAACAGAGAAGGTCTCTGTGATCTCTGCGCCAATGCCGCCCCAGAAGGCTTTGGAGTTTATATATTTCGTTCCCACCATGGGAGTCTTGCCGGAGTAGGTGAGTTTGTTGCTTTCCCAGAGATTTAACGGCACAGCTGGGCCGTTATCCATGCCTGGAAGCTTGGCTGCCCTCTGTGCTTCGACGGTTCCACTGTCCATTTCCAGATCACCGTCCCCATACATGAAATTGTAGTACTCGAGAGCAAGCTGCCTGTCCTTAACTGAAACGCCCACCTCAAAAGTGCCCGTTCCAGCTACCTTCAGCGTGTTGCAGAAATCACCATCCTGGATCGGCTCGGTGATCGCCGGTGTGGCAAAGACCAACTCCAGAGATATGATTAACATTAGCAACAAAGCTACTGCAATACCCTTCGTTGTTCTACCCCATTATTATGTAGTTATTGGGATCTTCTAGATAAAAAAGTTATTGTACCCAAAGTTTCATCTTGCCCCTTGAACCATTCCTCGATTCAAGATGCACAAAGAACTCGCCGTAGTTATGGATGTGGCAGGAACCATATTGAAGATGTATCGCGTAGCCAAGGATATCGAAAAGGGCACTATTCTGGCGAATGTGGTTACCTGGGAGCTGATCATGGAGAAAAATGGTAGAGTCCTGGTTGTGCCTCAGATGGACCCAGATCTCATGTTATCCTTTCAGCCAGATGATCCCCTTGGGATTCTCATCGATGGTCGCGAGCAATTGCTGGAGATAAGCTGTGCCAGCACTCCCATTTCTAAATTTGAAGCGGTGCGTATTCTGGGCCGATCTCAAGCCAAGGTTGGTGACCTTGTGCAGGTGTATCAAGAAGTATCGGCCAGATGTCCGGGCAATTACATTACGGCTGGCATGATAGTCGATGTAGAATTGCAGGAGGTGGCATACGCTCTCAGCACAGGAGGATCTCCGTTTCCTGGATTAGAAGATGTCCTGGCAACTATCAAAAATCTAGGCGCTGATGTCTATCTAGCCTCCGGTGACAGCATGAGAAGCCTTGCTTATCTCCAAGAATTGGGTATAGACCTCTCGCGAGTCTATCCTGTCTCCGGACCAATGAAAAAGAAAGATATCGTTGTCGATCTGAAGAGCCAATACCGCCGAGTGGTAATGGTGGGCGACGGCCTAAACGACCTTTATGCTTTAAGGGCGGCAGACCTGGGTATTCTGACCGTACAGCAGGATACTCGCCCCACTTCGAAGCTGCGGTCGGCCGCTGATAAGATAATAACGAATATAAAAGAACTGCCTGAAATAATAGAAAATGACATTTAGATTATTATCCATACAATTCGTGGCTGAAATTATCGATCTCCTTTGTCCATCTAATTCGGGCGACGGATGAATTGTGTGGATGATTGGCAATTATTCGGGCAGTCGAATAATTCTTAGAAAAGTATATATACTTGGATAGTTCATTCATATGTGTTAACATTTTAAATTTGCTTCGAAATAAGATCATATTAAAATACTAGGAGTAGCGCATAAATGTTCGAAGAGCTTTTAGAGATATATAAAACAAAGGCAGAAGAGATTGAGAAAAGTAGAAGAGAAGCACAAGCCATGCTCTTATTGGTTTCTGCCATCGAAAAGATATCACGAGAGTCCGACTCCAAACAGAGCGATGTGGAACTCTTAGGCAGGCTGATCGATCAGGTTGATCGCCTATCCAAAGAGGTATCCGATCTGAAGAGCCAGCTTCGCACCCGGCAGGGACGACCGATGCCCATTCAGGAAACGAGCTCGGGAGATGGAAAGGCCCTGGATAACCATGCTCAATCTTTGATTGAGATCATAGAAGAAAAGCCGGGCAGGTATACAACCAGTGAGCTGGTGGACATGCTGGGCTTGAATAAGACCACCGTAATAAGCGTGATGAAGCGCGCTCATGAACTCGACCCGAAGCATGTCAAGATGACTCAGGGAAAGAGGCGTAAGCTCTATCTGTCTTATGTATCTGAAGGTGAGGTGCAGACGACCGAAGAATCGTCGTCTGAATCGGGTGAATCTGACCGGCTGAAGCTGGAGCTTATGGCCATGACTTAAAAGATGGATAAGGCCTTAGACAGTCCATAAATAACCAATCAGTTAAAGGTTGAGCTGCCGGCGTTTCTTCCGGCGGCTTTGGCCCTTCAGCTGGCTATTGTTAACATTACTTCTTTTGTTTTCGTCTATACAAGTATCCGCCAATAACAACGATTATGATAAGAATGGCAATTGCCGGCATGAGCAATGATGCAGAGGCAGCTTTGACCTGCACGGGTATCTTCATGCTCTCTGAGATTATCGAATCGCCGTTGATATCGATATATTTGATCTCGCTGTTTATGCCATAGTCCTTGGGGGTAGCATCGGAGTCAACGTCAAGCCGGAATACCACTGTCTTCTCTTCTCCCGGGGCCAGCGTTCCGATGAATGCCTGATCGTCGGTGGAAGAGAAAGGCTTGAAGATGGAAAGCCTTGCGATCGCGTCTTTAACTGGATCCTCTCCAATATTTTTGTAGGTTGCTTCGATTTCTGCCTTCTTGGCGCCTGCAGAGAGCACGCCGGTTGAATTGGTGATCACAAAGTCTGCCTGCTTCTTGATTTTGAGGATGAGGGGGACAGTCTGATTGGCCTTCTGGTAGATATATGACACCTGGTAATTCGCCAAGGTGGGCGCACTTCCGCTGGTAACGAGCTTGGAAGCCTGCACCCTGACATTATCCTGATAATCGTAGGATAGGTTTAAACTGAGTGGATAGGTTCCAGCTGGGGCATGCTCTCCGATCTTGACTGTATATTTCAAAGGCGACTGGGTCTTATCACCCGACTTAAGGGATTGAATAACCTGGTCACCAGATTTTATCTCTATCTGAGGATTATCGGAGCGCAGGTACGCGGAAATGCCAAGTGCTGTCGGCTTTTTATATTCTTCTTGCAGCTCGGCGCTGGCCAATGCAAACTCCTTAGGATCCTCTGGAGTCAGATCCTCCTTGAAACCCAATATCCGTCCATAGTTGGTCAGATCTACATAAAGAGAAACAGTATCTCCACGCTCAAACTCATCCGTTCCGGAAATGCTGGCAGAGATATCCGGACTGCCATACATAGTGTAATAATTGTCTCCACCCAGCTCAAAGGGTATATAGGTATTTTGAGCAGGGACTGCCATTATTAGAGCCAACAGGCAAAAGCCAACCAGGGCCATCTTATTTTTCATAATCATCCTCCTCTTGCCATCAGCTTGAGGGCTTTTTTGAGCTCATACTTCGCATTTTCAACCACCGCCCGCCGAATCTCCATGCGGTACATGAGCACTACGAAGACCGTGAAGGTTGTTAGCAATGCGAATACTATCGCTAGGACTGTAACGGTCCCAAAATTGTTGGTTATCAGGAAAGGAGAGAATATCAGGGCGCCAAATCCAAATATAGTGGTAAGACCGGAGGCGATGAGTGCGGAACCTATGCGCCTCGATGTAATCATGAGGGCCTCTCGGGGCTCTCCTATCTTTGCCAGTTCCTCATAGAAGCGCTCCATCATTAATATGGCGTATTCCGATCCTACTCCCAGAATGAGTGCGCCCAGACATGCCGTAAGGGGCGTATATTTCATGTCGGCGGAGTACATTACGCCTCCCATCCAGCCTATTACTACCAACATCGGCAGTACAGGGAGCAGGGCTTTTATCAGGTCCCGGTAGATCATCAGCAGTACGATAAAGATCAGCACCAATCCGAGCAGAGTCATCTCCGTTCTGCCTTGGGTCAATGCAGTGATAACTGTGGTCATTACAACAGCGTCGCCTGTCTGTCGCACGGAGACTCCGGGAGGCGGCTGATGCCAGAATACATCCTTTTCAATCTCTTTTATGAGTCGATCGGTGCCCTCTGCACCCAGATTGGTAAGAGCCTTGCCAACATTCAACTTTATAAGAGCGGTATCGTGACCATCTAATTGCCGAACTACCATAGATGCGGGCAATTGCTCGATCACACTTCTGATCTCAGTTTGGCCCTCAGGTATCTCTCCGCCGTTGGCCTGTTTGACCAAGGTAGCAATGCTTTCGAAGCCGTATACCTGATCTCGGGAACTCTTCAGATATTGGCAGAACTCATCCATCCAGTGCAATGTATCGGGATCGGTAATGTCATCAGCCTGAACGATAAGGTCTATTGTATCCGTACCTCCAAAGATATCGCTCATGTGTACGAAGTCGATGAGCGGTGGTAGGTCCTGCGGCACATAATTCTTGAAATCGGTATCCACCTGGACCAGAGTATCTGCGTAGATGCCTGCCAGAGAGAGGAACAGCGCAACAGCAAGCACCAGATGCCATCTTTGAATGCTGATCTCCGAGACTTTCTCAAGGATGTTTCCAATTATCGTGTCTCTTGGCATATTGACTGATGCATCTTCCTTTTGAATTGCTCTTCTGGATTTAGTTCTTCTCTCCATAACATAAAGGAGAGTAACCCCCACGAAAAGGGCAGACAGATAGCAAAGGAAGAGCCCAACTAGGCATAGCAGACCAAAATCCCTGGTCATGGGCACGGATGAAGTGAGCAGGGAGACAAAGCCCATGGCGGTTATGATCAAGGCGATCATGACCGGCTTGGATACATTGCCGACGGTCTCTACCACTGCCTGCCTTGGCGAGCCGTTTTTATAGAATTCTTCATCGATCCGGTTATGAAATTGAATGGCATAATCTATGCCGATGCCTATCAGCACCGGAAAGGCTGACATGGACACCATAGTAAAAGGTATTCGCAAAAATCCCATAGCACCAAAGGACCATATTATGCCCAGGAAGACGACTGGAATAGGTAGCAGAGACCATTTCACATGGTTAAAGGAGATCAGCAAAGCCACGATCATAAGCAGGCCAGCCAGGGCGAGAATGGGGCCGTTGCTCTTAGCCATCTCCTCAGTTATTGATTGCATGAGGGCCGGTTCGCCTGTGACGGTAACGCCCACGTCCGGCGGAAACTCGGCCATCTTCACCTGGCCTGATGTCTCGGCATAAATCTCTTTTAGTTGTGCTTCCTTTAGTGATACTGGTAGATCAATGGAGAGCATGGTGTGCTTCTTGTCGGGCATCATGGCGCTTACTGCCGCAAGATTAGACGGATAAGCGAGAATTTCGTCAACCCTCTCTTGGGTAGGAATGGCTCGAATGCCGCTCTCGCTTTTCTCTGTATCTGCAACGATATCAGCAATGCTCGTCACAGCCAGCACATCCGGAGCCATGCGAATCTTCTGTGAGAGTTTATCCATCGACCGCAGGATATCCGGTTTTGTGACATCGTCCGCTTCAATGAGCACAGCTATGGACTCGGTAGCAAACTTTTCCACATAGAGATGGTCGAAAAGCTGGTAGAGAGGCGAATCTTTGCCTACCATGCTCTCTGTGGACATTCCTTGCATCTCAATTTGCTGGGCATAATGCAGAGAGGCAACTGTTAGGAGCAATGCTGCTGCCATGATTATTATCGGATTGTCCGCAATCCATTGGCCGAGCCTTTCTGTGCCTTTCATTCCTGTCTACCTCAACTCTGTTCGGAAATTACCAAACGTCCGGAACATGCGAAAAGTACTTAAAAGTTGTGGTCTTCCTGCAATGGATGGACCCTGAAGAGAAGGATATCTTAAAGATATATATGGTCGATGCCTTCGTTAAAGTAGCGAATAGCTACGGCTGTTGCGACGCGGTTGGAGTCTTGCGCGGCACTTTGTTTCTGGCGGAAAAGCCAGTCTCCATGGATGAACTTGTAGAAGAAACCGGCTACAGCAAGTCCACAGTCAGCGCAAATATGAGTACGCTGGAAAGACGAGGGCTGGCAAAGAGGGTGATTATACCGGGCGACAAAAGATACCACTATATTCCGGTTACCGAACCTGAATCTCTTAAGAAAGAAATGATAATCAACATGAGAAATGAGATGCAGGTCATAATCGCCGCTATGAACAGGACAGAGGAGGATCTTAAGGCCAGCAGATATGCGTCAGAAGCGGCATTGGAGAGAATTGATAAAGCAAGACGCTTCTACATGCAAACGGATCGGCTCTTGGACATGATATCCCGATACAACATGGAAGAATTGATCACTCTGTTGCAGCGGGATCTTCAAGAGAAAAAATAGCCATGAAACGGATGGGAACAGCTTATTGCATTGAGAACATCTCAACCATCAAGCCGTTCAGGTGCATAATAAATATAAACTCTCTGACCGTCCAATATATTGATTAAGAATAAAGATGTCTTTGCGTTGGAAGCGCGGGCAGTGATGACAGTTGGGCGAAGAGAAGCTTGCAGGCTGCGATCCTGAAATAAAGATCGAACAGATGCTACGGATGATTGCAGAGATGCAGGAGAGCGGCAGCAATCATGGACAAATGACTGTTCCACTCTTAGGCCTAAAGGAAGGCCTCGAAGATTTATTGTCCAGCTTTCCGCAGCGCTGCGTATCTCTTCCAAAGGAATGTGCTCCGGCCATTGGGAAGAACTCAGATAATGAGATTTCGAAGATTACAAGAGCGATAGAAGCACTTCCTTCAGACATTGTTCTTACAGATATTAATGGAAATATTGAGTATGTAAACGCCAGCCTTCTGAAGAATTCCGGTTTTAGCGATATATCCGAGTTAAAAGGATTATCTGTATTCGACTTTACGAATGCGGAAGGCAAAGCCAAGCTACAAGAAGAGATCATACCCGCCCTTCACGCCGTTGGGCAATGGCAGGGCGAGCTTCTTCTAAAGAGGGCCGATGGCCAATCCTACATGGCGGAGATGATATGCGCATTGCTCAAAGACGACTTTGGCAAGCCCGCCTATCTATTGGCCAACTTTTTCAACATCACCGACAGGAAGCGCGCTGAAGAAGCACTGCTCCTGGACGATTCCCGGCTGGAGGCACTGCAAAGGCTAAACCAGATGGATGAGGCATCCATTCAAGAGATCACCGACTTCGCTCTGGAGGCCGGAGTCAAGCTTACTGGCTCCAAGCTAGGCTACCTGGCCTTCGTTGACGAAAAGGAAGAGACGCTCTATATGCACTCTTGGTCCAAGAAGGCCATGCAGATGTGCGATATCGAATATAAACAGGTAATCTATAATCTGCAGGATACAGGGCTTTGGGGTGAGGCTGTTCGGCAGAGAGGAGCGGTGATTACCAATGATTATGCCGCCTGCACCCAGAGAAGAGGTGTTCCGGTAGGTCACGTCGATATTGTGCGCCATATGAATGTGCCCATTATGGACAAGGGCAAGATAGTAGTTGTGGCGGGTCTGGGCAACAAGGAGGCAGAGTACGATGACTCAGATGTGCGCCAGCTAACACTGCTCATGAGCGGCATGTGGAAGATCATTCAGCGACGAGAGGCCGAGGAGGCGCTGCACCGGCGCGATCTATTGCTGCAAGGGGCGGCTAAAGCCACCAACTATTTGCTCACTCCCGATCCCCAGGCCATAACAAGAGCATTAGGCATTCTGGGAGAAGCGGAAGATGTGGATCGGGTCCATATTCTGGAGATCCGGGAATTACAGAGCGAAATAAGGTTGGAGAGCATTCCTTTGCAGTGGTTTAGGGAGACAGTAAAGCCATTTTCGGGGGATTTATCCTGGGTGGAGCATTTTCCAGACTGGAGGGATAAGCTCTCTCGATGCGATCCCATTCAGGGCATAACTGGGCAAATCTCACATCCTGCTGCATTGGTGCTGGAGGAGTTGGAGATTCGCTCTTTTCTGCTCCTGCCCGTCTTCATCGAGGATCGGTTTTTTGCAGTTATATGTTTTGAAGACTGTCATAATGAGCGGCGATGGATCGATAGCGATATATCTGTACTTCAGGCAGCGGCAGGAAGTATTGGAGAAGCCATTTTGCGCAGAAGGACGGAAGAGGCTCTGAAAAAGACACAAGAAGGGCTGGAAAAGAGTGTGTCTGAGAGAACGGCCTGGCTTTTGCGGGCTAATGAGGCACTGCAAGAGGAGATGGTCAAGCATAGAGAGACGGAAATGGAGCTTCGCTGTGCGCAGCAGGCAGCTGATGCAGCTTGCCGGGCGAAGAGCGAATTTTTGGCCAATATGAGCCACGAGATACGCACTCCCATGAATGCAGTCATCGGCCTTGCCGGGCTATTGCTGGAAACAAAACTAACGGAAGAGCAACGTGACTATGTGGAGACCATTCACAGCAGTGGTGATGCTTTGCTTGCCATTATCAACGATATCCTGGATTTTTCAAAGATTGATGAAGGCAAGATGAAGCTGGAGCATTTGCCGTTCATTTTGCGCGAGAGCATTGTGTCCTCGCGCAATATGGTGGCGACAAAGGCGGCGGAGAAAGGATTGGATCTGACCTATGCTATTGACGAGAGGATTGCTCCTACCATCCTGGGGGACGCAGTTCGGCTGCGCCAGGTCCTGGCTAACCTGCTCAGCAATGCAGTAAAATTTACGGAAAAAGGCAGCATCGCCATTCGTGTCGAACCAGGTAAAAATGAGGACGAAATTCACTTTTCGGTTATCGATACGGGAATAGGCATCAGCTCTGATGACATGAAAAAGCTATTTCACTCCTTCAGCCAGGTAGATGCTTCTACTTCCCGAAAATATGGCGGTACGGGTCTGGGTCTGGCCATTAGCAAGCGATTGGTCGAACTGATGGGTGGCAGGATCTGGGTAGAGAGCAAGTTGGGAATGGGCTCGACCTTCAACTTTTGCATTTTCGCTCCGCCATTTTCAGGAGAGATTGCCATGCATCATCTGGCCGGCAAGAGAATAATGGCTCTGCTCAGCAGCGTGAGCTGCTTGAAGATGCTGTCGGATTATGCCCGCTCCTGGGGGATGCAGATCTATCCAGTGGTTTCGTCCATTGAAGCGCATGAGCAGGTAGAGAACCGTTTTGATGCCGCAATTTTGGATCTTGATGTCCCTGGGGCCGAGGAGCTGGCCGAGGAGATGGGAGAGCGTCTTCCTGTCATCAACCTCGCGTCGCCCGGTCGACAGAGAGCTGGCAAGAACACACTGATCAAGCCATTTTCGCAAGCCAGCATTCTCTTCGCCCTGCAGGATACTATGGCCCCCCAACGTCATAAGAAGATGAGACCGTGCAGCAGCGAAGCGATGCACCCTGACCTGGCCATATTGCTGGCAGAAGATAACCTAGTTAACCAAAAGGTCGCACGTCTAATGCTAAAGAAACTGGGCTACAAAGCAGACCTGGTCTGCAATGGCCGGGAGGTCTTGCAGGCTATTTCAAAGAAGAGCTACGATGTGATCCTCATGGATGTGCAGATGCCGGAAATGGACGGCCTTGAGGCCACACGTGCCATTTTGGATCTCAATTTGGAGAAAAGGCCGAAGATCCTGGCCATGACTGCTTATGCCTTGGAAGGAGATAAAGAGAGATGTCTGCTTGCCGGCATGGATGGCTACATATCCAAACCGGTGCAGATTGAGGAGCTGAAGAGTGCCCTCTCTTGCCTGAAAAGTCACTGCGTCGGAGAGGATAAGGCTGAATGAGATTGCTTTGAAATGGAGATCTTGTTACCGGTTAATAAAAAATGGTTAGATCAGATTATTTCCTCTCAAACTCGATGGTCCTTTCCGTCTCATCTCCCACATTCGCCTGCACTTTTTCCAGGTTATTCTGAAACTCACTGTTGTTCGGTTCGAGTGCCAGAGCTTTCTCAAAGCAGCTCTTCGCATCCTCCGGGCGGCCCAGTTGCAGAAGTACCAATCCCTTTGTGTTCCAGCCATTAGCGTTCTTGGAATTGATCTCCATTGCCTTATCCAGGAGAGGAAGAGATTCATCATAACGGCCCAGCGATGCCAGCAGCCTACCATGCCGATACCAGGCCAGATCAAGTGACGGATTCAAGGCTGCAGCCTGATCGTAGGCCTGCAATGCTTCATCATACCTTTGCGCGTCCTCCAGAATCATGCCCTTATTGAAATGGTAATTGGCATTTTTGGGGTT
The DNA here is from genome assembly GCA_028688175.1 of Methanothrix sp. Taxonomy (GTDB): domain Archaea; phylum Halobacteriota; class Methanosarcinia; order Methanotrichales; family Methanotrichaceae; genus Methanothrix. The sequence goes on from JAQTYS010000078.1 coordinate 10,357, forward strand.
GATCTGCAAGGCCATCTCTAGAGATTCAAGAGCCTCCTCATGCTGCCTCATGCCGCCGGATAGAATCAGGGCCCGGTCGTTGTAGGCCTGAGCATTGGAGCCGTCCAGCTTGATCAGCTCATCAAAGCTATCCACCGCCTCGCTGTATCTTCTCATGATGCGGAGAAGATTGGCTTTGAAACTCCAGGCCCAGGTATCGGTGGAGTTTATCTCCAGGTATTCGTCGATATCCTGCAATGCCAGAGAGTATGAACCGTTGTTGTAGTCGCTCTGCGTCTGAGTGAGATAATAATTGGCATCCTGGCCGTCTGCGGCGGAGATGGTTGCCAGGAAGAAGGCCAGGAGAAAGAAGGCTATGGGCTTCATGCTCTCTAATGTATTCGAGGAAGTGAATAAGGCTTGCGGTCATCTGAATTAAAA
>JAQTYS010000079.1 GCA_028688175.1 Methanothrix sp.
TCCTCAGGCCGATCCTTGTAAGCCATCTCCAGCCATTTCCAGGCTTTCTGGTCTGCCTTCCACTCCTGAATCTTCTCGCGACGCTGATGCTCATTGACATCTTTTAGAGAAAGATCGATGTGGTGCCTGGACGTGTCTACATTCAATACCTTGCAGACGATCTTCTGCCCCTCTCTCACGTGGTCGCGAATGTACTTGATCCATCCGCTGGCCACCTCTGAGATATGAATCAGGCCCTGCTTACCGGAATACTCGTCCATGGAGACGAAAGCTCCGAAGTCCACTACCTGAGTCACGGTGCAGACGACTAGAGATCCGACCTCTGGCCAGCCCTCACGTTGCATTATTGATCACTCTAAGACTTCTACAACGGCGGTCTTGATCTCAGCCTTGCCGCCCGTGGGCTCAGCTAAAGTACGCCCACAGACCAGACATTTGACAACCGTAGAGGCATGGGCGAATATTACCTGCTCATTCTCGCAGTCGTTACACTTTACCTTGACGAACTTGGATGGCAAATCTATCCCTCCACCAGATCGAACTTGCCTGCCCTAAAGCCGGGACGGTTATGGGCCTTCTTGCAAGTGTTGCATCGGTAGCGCAGGTTCAGCCTCTTGACGGGCTTGTCGCCGCCCGGCACTTTAGAGAACTTGCCCTGATTTCCTATACCATTGGCCCGTGCTTTCTGCCTCGTGATATGAGTCATTGAGGAAGCACGGCCTTTTCTCACCCTCTCCACCGTTTGGGGGGTATGCTTTTTACAGAACGGACAATAAGCGTTAAGCTTTTTCGGCATCTTCACAACACATCATCTCTCAATCTTCACTTCAGAAGCTAATTTTTTGTTGCGCAGATTTCTGGCGTGAACGGCCGGGAGCACAGCCACATCATCCTTCCCGAGAAGGTAATTTCTCCCGTCAACTCCCACGAACAGAGGAACACTATCCAGCAACCGCACAATTTCGTATTCCCGAGGTATATCTTTCTTGCCCATTAAAGGCTTTTCGGTGTGAGCTACATGGGCCAGGATGGCCTCGCGTCCCGAGGCAATGGCAGAGAGCATCTGCCGGTAGATCTCCTCCTCCTCCTCAGTCATGCCGGGGAGGGCCTCTTCCCGAGAAGCTGATCTGGCACTGCGCAAGGCTCTACGGACTATCTTTTTTACCCTCTGGTCAATGAGCTTGTTAACGCTGTTCTTCTCGCTCTTGAGGGTATCTTGCAGAATCTGAGCCTCAACGCTAAAGGAGTCATCTACCTTTGATAGCTCCTGCCCCAGGCCTGCCAGATAAACGCCTACCTGCTGGTAGAAGTTCCTATCCAGATGCTGAAGCTCAGCGGATTTGCGTTCCTCTCGGAGCGCATTGGCTAGATCCAATCCTTACACCTTCATGCCCCTTTGCGGGCTTGTTGTCAGTTGGTCAAATAATATATAGATTAATGCTTTGTGCGAGCTTCTGCTACACCACGCGCCATGAGAAAAACGGCGACATAGGCAGGCAGCTCCGTCGGCCCCTCCACGAGATGGAAGCTTTCGCCTTTCATTACAGTCTTGAAGGGCTTTATTATTTGCAGCGGCACAGCCTCCTCCCCGAAGACCACGGCATCTTGCAGTGGATCGAAGTCCTCCAGGTCGCGGAGCGTGAGGGAAGTCACGCGCATTCCCGAGCCGCCGTGCAGGCTGCCGGGACAACGAATCAGCCGACGCACGTCTGCGGTGACAGGCTCGTCTGTCTCGCCGCGCTCCTCATCCAAATTGAAGCCCACCTTCACGCCCTCGCTGTCCAAAAACTCCACGAGAAGAAGCTTCCAGATTGAAGCGCTTCCTCGAAAGAGGTCCAGATTTCCCCCGGCAATCTCAGCCAAAACATTTGAACCCTGCAGGCTCCGATAAAAGCTGGCAGCTTTTTTGGGTCCGATCCCTTTGCGTTTTGAGAGAAGAGCGATAGCCTCAGTCTCGTTTAGGCGGCGCAGATCTTCTACAAAAGAGATGATGGCTCGATTGACCCTACCGCCCCAGCCCGGAGCGCCTGTGGCGGGCGCACGCAGCCGAAAAGCCCGATCTTTCCCCCAGTCGCCTTCCATGGGGGCCATGTGAATGAACCGATCCATAGCCAGGCCCCGGCCAGCCAGGTAATCCACGATCTCCCGTCGCTCATCGCCCCCAAAACTAAAGATGCGCGGGTCTCGAACGTGAATATGATAGCCTCGGCCTCCGGAAAAGACCACACTCATTCTGCTCTCGCTAAAGCCAAAATCGGCAGTAAGAAATCCCAGCAGCTTTTGCGTCTCCTTCTTGACCAATTCCAGCATCTCGCTGTAGCTCTTGGGTGCATTTCTCAGGTGATCGGCATCCAGGTCGAAGATGAGGTCCGCACCCTGCCAGAGCTTCTCCTTCATGGTAGGCGCGCCGGGCCTCTGGTAGTAGGCAGCGGAGTGATAGACGTGGCGCGGCACCATGGCCCGCACATAATCGATAAGTTCGCCCTGCGAGAAGAATGATTTGTGCCGACGCATGCCGGAGTCGTCGAAGAAGAGAAAGCCCCACTCGCGAGAAGCAAGGCTAGGCGGGGCATCCAGGGAGGATTCAAGGTAATAGCCCCGGAACTTGGAGACCAGGAAATTATGGGTTAGAGCGTTCAGTATCCCACCTTCCGTAGACCTCTGGCCGGCGATCGGCAAAGCAAGAGACCTCGCGACGGAATAGATCACGATCAGCCAGGTCTATATCGGCCAGAATGACCGTCTGCTCCAATCCAGCTTCGACCAAAACCCGGCCCCGAGCATCGACGATCAATGATCCTCCGCCCGAGGCCCAGTTGCAGGCCAGATGAGGCATCTGATTTTCTATGGCCCGGGCCATGGCCAGCGTGCGCCATTGCTCGCGACGCAGGGCGGGAAACTGGGCCACGGTGACGAGAAATTCAGCGCCCTGCAAGGCAAGGGTGCGCGCCACCTCGGGAAAGCGCAGGTCGTAGCAGACCTGCAGGCCCACCAGGCCCCACTTCGTATTCACGGGTAAGATGACTTTTCCGCCATCGAAATGCACCTTCTCCCCACCAAAGGGGTGAATCTTGGGACGAATCTGCAAACGATTTCCTTCAAGACAGAAGCCCAGGTTCTGCCGGCCCCTGCGCAACGAGCTGAGGAAAATGCAATTGTGCTCGCGGGCCAGAGCCCAGAAGGGATCAAGCGAGGGATAGGGCGGCCTGTCTTGTGCAGCTTGGGTGGATTGCAGGGATGGCTCATAGCAAAAGCCGGTCAGGAATAGCTCAGGAAGGACCAGGATCTCGGCTCCTTTGGCCAGAGCGCTGCCAGCCATCTGCAATGCTCGAGAGAGGTTCTCTTCGGATTTACAAGGTTCTATCTGTAGCTGAAGGCAGGCAGCTCGCATAATAAAAATAGGGCAAGTTCGGATATATTAATGTAAGAGTGGTTTAATGGCCGGAAGCTACAAAGTTCGCATCTACGAGATCCTGGAGTCGACCGACGCCAAAGATAAAACTGCTGAAGCAGTGAACCTCTTCATGCTGGTACTGGTGGTCCTCAATGTCACCGCTGTGGTCCTGGAGACGGTGGATAGCATTTATACAGCCCATAAAGTTCTGTTTCATTACTTCGCAGACATATCAGTAGTAATATTTTCTATTGAATACCTCTTGCGCCTCTGGTCTTGCGATGTAGACCCCAAATACCGCCACCCATTCTCGGGAAGGCTGCGCTTCGCTCTGACTCCGTTGGCGCTAATAGACCTTCTGGTGATATTGCCCGCCTATGTCGCCCTGGCCTTTCCCGCGGATCATATGCTCCTGCGAAGCCTTCGCGTGCTCTGGACCTTCCGGCTTCTCAAGCTGAGCCGGTACTCAGAGTCCCTACAGACCATTATGGATGTGATTCGCGCCCAACAACGCGAGCTGGCCATGAGCTTCTCAGCCATCATGTTCTTCATGGTGCTCTCCTCGACTTTGATTTATTTCCTGGAGCATGAGGCTCAGCCCCACCGTTTTCCGGACATACCCGCCACCATGTGGTGGGCGGTGCTGACCATGACCACCGTCGGCGACAATTTCTACCCCATAACTCCACTGGGAAAGCTGGCAGGCGGGCTGATCATAATTTTGGGCGTGGCCACTTTTGCCCTGCCCACGTCCATTCTCACCTCCGGATTTGTGGATGAACTGGAGAGACGCCGGGAGGAGAAGGAAGCCGCCGAGAAAGAGATCCGGGAAAACGGCCCATAAATTGTACTGGAAGAATTTAAATGCAAAACGGCACTTCCTAATTCCGGACATGAATATGAAGCTCAAGACGCGGATCTTCGGCATACTGGAGCCTGGCGATGAAGACAGCAGGTATTTCGATCCATTTATAACGGTACTGATTGTATTAAATGTAGCCGCTGTGGTACTGGAGACAGTTGATTGGCTCAATGCCAGTTATGGGCGGCTATTTCGCGCCTTCGATCTCTTTTCCGTCGCCGTATTCACAGTGGAATACATTCTGCGCGCCTGGAGCTGCACTGAAAATCCCAGGTTCAGAGCGCCCATTTCGGGGAGGCTGCGCTATCTTATTACCCCCATGGCGATTATTGATCTATTGGCTATACTGCCCTTCTACCTGCCGTTCGTCATCCCGGACCTGCGCTTTGTTCGAGCCTTACGCCTCTTCCGTCTCTTCCGGATATTGAAGCTGGCCAGGTATTCCGATGCCCTGAAGACATTTGCCGAAGTTCTCAACCTCAAGAAAGAAGAGCTGGGCGTGACGCTATTTGCCACCCTGATTATGCTCACTGTGGCATCCAGCATGGTCTATGAAGCAGAGAACGAGGTTCAACCGGAGGCTTTTGCCAACATTCCCGATGCCATGTGGTGGGGAGTGGTCACCCTGACCACTGTGGGCTACGGAGATATCTATCCCAAGACGCCCCTGGGAAAATTCATTGGCTCTTTTGTGGTAATAGCAGGAGTCGGCCTGTTTGCCCTTCCGGCAGGCATTCTGGCCTCGGGATTCAACGAGGTGCTGCAGAGAAGAAAAGAGAAGCACCGGAAGAAGATGATCTGCCCGCACTGCCACAGGTATATCGGCGATTATGTGATGATGAAGGAAGAGGAAGACGAATGAAGCAGTCTCCAGAGATCGCGAGGCGTAAGGGTGGCTGACTCTTCGTGCAGGTCTTCATGACACACCTGCAAATATTAGGTAGGGGAGTTTGTTATACCGGAGTTGAGGCTTTGAAAAAAGATAACGGAGAATGTTGCGTAACACTCGATGTTGCAGGAAAGGAGGACCTGTTGGGCTTCAAGAGAGACCTGCAAGAAGCATTTGCTAAAGCTGTGACTGAAGCATTTGGCTCTATCCCAGATGAAATGATTCCTTCTGATGAAGATATCGAGGAATCCTTCAATGCTCCGGGCGCCGTAACCTATCACATCCTCTCAGATGGAAATAAGGTCGGCGGCGCTGTACTGGCTATTGATGAAGCAACACATCACAACTCGCTTGATTTCTTCTATATATCTACAAAGGAACATGGTCGTGGCATTGGGTACAAGGCATGGAGAGCAATTGAGGAAAGGTATCCCGAGACAAGGGTTTGGGAAACTCACACGCCGTATTTTGAAAAACGCAATATTCACTTCTACGTTAATAAATGCGGATTTAAGATTGTCGAATATTATAATATGTATAATCCAGATCCCCATAAAGCTGATAAAGAAAGCCTGCCTGAAGATGGGGAGCTATTTAGATTTGAAAAGATCATGAGGTAATCGCTGTGAACCCTTCTGAAAAGGGCGATGCGGAGACAAAAAAATTTCTTGAGCTTTGCAGATGGCTCTATAATTGCAGCTATTCGACCATGCCGTCTAAATCATTATAAATTCAAACGGCAATCCAAGAAACGGCTTTCCTTCGAAAGACCTTTGAATTGCATCGATAACGGATATTGGGTTCTTTTTAGCCGTTGAGATATATCCTCGTTTATATCCATGAGTATGGCAGTTGCCAGCCTGAGAAGAGATCTATCATTTGAGAATGCCCCAACGACTCTACTTCTTCTTTTGAGTTACTTATTGATTCTTTCCAGCCCGTTGGTAGTCCTGATCCTCTTCCAATAAATGATGAGTATCAAGTAGACCCTATATCGGACCTCAGGCCTGTTTGCCCAACATGCCATGCAATAAATACATCTAAAGAAGACTCCGTATTCAATAGAAGAAGTCAAACAATTTATATCAGGTCAGAAAGAGAAAACTACATCAAATAGCAAAGGTTCTTTATGAAAAGCGCGTTGCAGGAATATCTTGTGAATTATTTGGATAACCTGATTGCCCAGGAACGTTTGAGCGATAAAAACGACATAGTGGTATCCAGCGATGAGATGATGGCATTAATTGGCCATCCGAATTGAGTACAAATCGTCTGTGGCTCACGACCTGAAGAATCTGGACAAGGCAAATGCCAAAAGAGAACTCCGGAGAAATAAACATGGACAACAACCTAAAAAAGCTCGCCGAGAGTGCAAAGACCTTCGCGCCCGAGATGATGCAGCCCCCTTACAGCGGCATCACCACATTCTTCGGTGCGCCCTACCAGCGGGAGACGAGCGGCCTGGACATTGCCCTGGTGGGTGTGCCCTTTGACCTGGGCGTTACCAACCGCAGCGGCGCGCGCCTGGGCCCGCGGGAGATCCGAAACCAGTCCCGGCTGGTGGGAGTCTACAACCACTACAGCCGTATGTCGCCCTTTGCCGATCATCGAGTTGCAGATGTGGGAGACGTGCCCTTTCAAACCACCTACGATCTGAAAGAAGCCCACTTGGATATTGAATCATTCTACAGGAAGATTTCATCGGCTGGCGTCCTGGCCATAACCGCTGGAGGAGATCACTCCATAACCTTTCCCATTCTCAAAGGCCTCTCTCCAAAAGAGAAGGTCGGACTCATTCATTTCGACTCGCATTGCGATACCTCGGCACCTTTTCACGGAAGCGGACTGCAACACGGCTGCCCCATGCGAAATGCCGTAGAAGCGGGGCTGGTGGACCCAAAGCGCACTGTGCAGCTGGGCATTCGCGGCACGGCTGAGCTGCTCTGGCAGTTCTCCTACGATAGCGGCATGAGGGTAATTCACATCGAGGAGTTCTACGAGCTGGGCTGGAGGAAAGTAATCTCGGAGATCAAGAGTCGGGTGGGAGACGGTCCGGTCTACATCTCCTTCGACATTGACTGCCTGGACCCGGCCTTTGCCCCAGGTACCGGAACCCCGGTGGTCGGTGGCATGAGCAGCTTTGAGGCCCTCCAGGTCTTGCGGGGCCTGTCCGGGCTGAATGTTATCGGCGGTGATCTGGTGGAGGTGGCCCCACCTTACGATGCCGGAGGGATTACGGCCCTGGCTGGAGCCACGATCATGTTTGAGATCCTCTGCCTGGCGGCCCAGTTCAGGGAGACTTGTACAGCCAGGCCGAAATAACCGAAGTTTTGACTTCGCGGCTTCGCGCCTTCGCGTGAAACTGATCCGGCCAAATTTCACTTAGCGGCGCAAAGAACGGTCAGCCTACCTCGCCATCGCCTCCTTTTTCATCTCTGCCGGCATCTTCTCAATGGCATAGCGCAGAGCCGTGCGCGGCATCTTTGCCTTCCACCTCATCACGTAGTCGAAGACCTCAGCCTGATGCTTTTTGCTTGCCTCTTTGAGCAGCCAGCCGTAGCCCTTTTGCACCATATCGTCCTTGTCCATGAGGAGAATGTCGGAGATCTCAAAAGCCTCATTCAAGAAGAGCCCCTTTCTGGCGGGCAAGATCAGGGTCACAGCCGAGGCGCGCCGCAGCCACCGGTTCTCGGCATGAGACCAGGCGATCAACTTATCGATGAACTGGGGGTACATCTCCACGAAGCTGCCCAGGGTGTGATTGCAGAGAACGTCGCATTTGGCCCAGTTGTCCACGTACTGATCCACCCATCTCTCGAAGACTGCAAAGTCCTCGGAGACGAACTGACTGCGCAAGGAATAGGACCATTCAAAGGCGATGAAAGCCTCCTCGCCAAAGCCATCCTGCAGTAGATCTTCGCACAAAGAGAAGATCTCCTTTTTATCTCGGCCTTTGATCTCCCGGAAATACTTGGTGGCGATCTTCTTGACGGCAGCGCTCTTCACTCCGTGGAACTTAATCTCCTCTTTGAAGAAGCGCTGAGTGCTCTCCCGGGTCTTCTCGTCAGCGCTCTGCTCCAGCTCTAGGCGCATGGCCTCCAGGACATTTCTTTGCATATCTCACCAGAGGGCTTATCTTTATCAAAAATTCTTCGCTAATGACATGGCACAATTCGTCCTAACTGTCGCCGCAGCAAAGCGCCTCATAGGCAAAGCCCTGGCAGCTCACCCGACCATTAAGGCAGCCCTTTCCTCTGCCACTCTGGTAATCATTGCCGGAACCACCAACGGCTACGCCGCTGAGGAGATCCTAAAAGTGGCAGGCTATGCGGAAGAGTTTTCCAGAAAGAGCTTTTTCCGCGGCATTGTCCTGCCGCCGGGAAGGACCACTGAGACAGGAAGGCTGCCGGATGAGAGCGATTTCCCCGGCGATGTGGTAATAGTAAAGGGAATTTGGCAGAAGGGCAAGACCATCTTCGACGTTGCAGACAGCCTGAGAGAAGGCGATGTTATCCTGAAGGGAGCTAATGCCCTGGACCTGGCCAGAAAGCAGGCGGCGGTGCTCATCGGCCATCCTGGTGGGGGAACGACCATCACCGCCCTGCAGGCGGCTGTGGGCCGCAGAGTGCAGCTCATCCTGCCAGTGGGCCTGGAAAAGCGCGTCCCTGGCAATCTGATGGAGCTGGCCGCCCGCATCAATGCCCCCGGTGAGAGCGGCTTTCGGCTGCTGCCCGTGCCGGGTGAGGTCTTCACGGAGATCGATGCCATTTCGCTGCTCACGGGAGCAGAGGCGGAGATGCTGGCTGCGGGCGGAGTAGGCGGCGCAGAGGGAGCAGTCTGGCTGGCCCTGCGGGGCAGCGAGGAGCAGTTGGCGAAGGCTGCGGAGCTGATCATATGTCAGTAAGAAGTGAAGAAATCCCCTTAAGGATATTGATATGTGATTCCGATGAAAAGGCTGTGGCCACTCTAGTCAGTACATTAAACCAGAAAGACATTGTCATCAAGAAAGATGTTGCGAGAACGATTGGACAGGCATTGTCGCTACTTTCCAAAGATGATTATAATACAATATTTATTGATCCCCTCAATATGGATTTGGAGCGAGGAAGTCAGTTCATATTAGAAGTCCGCAAGAATCTGCCTAATATCGTTTTTGTTCTCTATGTAGATCAGGCGAAAGTTGAGGAAAATAGTGCTGAGTTCTACAGAGGAGAACGATTCCGCTTTAATCACTACTATTATCTGGATAAAGGAACATCTGTAGCATCTTTCTCAGACGAGCTTGAATCCGTATTAAATAGCTGCCAAAGATGGCTCTTTAGGTCAATCTCCCAAGAAACTCTCTGCCGATTTATTGAGGAGGCAAAGCAGACTCTTGAATCCAAAGAAGAATATACTTCAGCAAAGATAGATGAAATGAAAGATGTTCTTTCCACCAGAGATAGCAAACAAGCATTTCCAAGCAAACCGAATTCCCAAATGAGGACAGTCTTTCTCTCTTGTCGCTTTGCTGAAAAAGAATATGTAAATGGCCTTTGCGAACTTCTAAGACAAAATGATTTTAAGATCGTTACCGGCAAAGAGGCTAATACATATATCAGCAAGGCTATTCTAGATAGAATCAAAAAATGCGAATTTTTTATCTCATTGATGACACAATATGCTCAAAAATCGGACGGAAAATATATAACCAGTCCTTGGCTATTAGAAGAAAAGGGAGCTGCACTCGCATTTGAAAAACGGATAATCTTGATGGTAGAAGAGAACGTAGTAGATATCGGAGGACTACAGGGAGACTGGCAGCGAATTAACTTCAATTCCAAAGGCTTCCTGCTAGCCGCCCTGCAAGCAGTTGAACAATTAAAATCATATTTAGGAGAAAAATAATAAGTGATTTAAAAATAAGACGGCAAGTGGGTTAATGTAAATCCTCGCGACATTTGCAGTTATTAATATCCATCACACAGCCATTAGTTGTCGCTAAATTTTGCATATCTTGACAATGCAATTCTCACCTGCATCCACAAGACTGCTTCCTCCCCCTCCCTCCCCCGCCAGTACATGGGAAGCTCCCAGCCCCGCCCCAGCTTTTGCCTCGTCTTCTCCACCCCGCCCTGCTCATCGTAGTGCCTCTGCGTATCCTCCAGGATGCCCTCGAAACTAATTCCCCGTAAAGCCTCGTCCATGAGCAGCCGCTCCTCGCTATCCCCTTTCAGGAAGACGCACTCCACCTCTGCCGCCCCCAGAAATTTGCGAATCTCCCTGGCCAGCTCATATCCCTGCAAGGCGGGAACCACCAGATCGCAATTGGGAAAATGGCGCTGCAGGATCTCCAGAAGCTGTGTGAAGAGATGAAGATCAATGTCTGCGTATTTAAAGAGCTTATCCAGCACTATTTTTTTATTTTCCAGATCAATCTGCAAAGAGATCTCAAATGCCACTTTATCCAGGCCGCACCTCGCCTTCTCCTCCCAACCTAGGCTATCGAAACCCTCCTGCAAGCGGTCGAAGAGGCAGCACAGCTCCCGGCAGAAACTGATTTTTCTCGCCTCAGCATCAGGGCCGGCAACGTCGGAATACTCAATAGAAGAGCGCACGCAAGGCCAACGGCCTTTGCTTTCATC
>JAQTYS010000360.1 GCA_028688175.1 Methanothrix sp.
TTGAACGCGCTAGCCAGATCCCTCTCGCCCTTCTTTCCGAGGGCATGCGAGCCCTCGCCCCCCGGCGGTCCTCCGTCGCCATGTAATCGGTACCAGCGCACATATGAGGCCGCCCCCATGCACGCACGCACTCGCGGGCGGGAGGCCGCACGGGCATCCACAAGAAAGAATAAATAATTTACATCGCATCTCTGGATATCAGCGATTGGATCACAGGAGCAAAAAGTTTGGATATTTATAAGGAACCTCAAGAGCGTCGTACTGAGATATTAGCCATCGCTGCCAAGCATGGAGCTTACAATGTACGCGTCTTTGGCTTAGTAGCCAGACATGAAGCAGATTCTGCAAGCGACCTTGACTTGCTGGTGGGAATGGAGCCAGAAAGAAGTCTTCTTGACCTGGGCGGACTTCTCATGGATCTTCAGGATCTTCTCGGCTGCCATGTTGATGTTGTGACCGAGAAGGGCTTCGAGGGCGCATCCGGGAGCGCGTCCTCAGAGAGGCAACTCTGCTATGAGAGACGACCGGGAATGGTTGCTGGATATCCTGGACGCAATAGAGAGATTTGAGAAGTATTCCTGATCTGAAGGAAAAAGTGAGATCGTCATTAGAAGAATATGACAAGCCATGATTTCTCTTTCCAATATAGCAAAATGCATGCGATGCATGCGCCCGACTCCTTTTGCTGCCCTGACTCCGGCGCTAGCCACACGAGTCCGCCCACAGGCGCGCGGGTGCGGGGCCGACGGGCCCCCAGGCCGAAGCGAAGAGCAATGCTTTTCATATTCATCACAGAATAATGCTTATGGTCGGCAATCATGGTTGCTGGCTTCGCGCCTTCGCGTGAGGTCCAGGGTATCACGCGAAGGCGCGAAGTCTCGATGAGGGAAAGGCAATTCTTGCCACACCTTTATTGACCTCAATGATTTCAAAGAAAAGCTTATAGCCTGCCCGCACCTTCTTACTTTCCGGAACGCCAGCCATAAGGAGGAGGAAGGCAAAATAGTAGGAGCGAGGGGCTTGATGACTGGCCAGGCCCAATGCTCCTTTCATCTACGGCTTGCTACCATATACCATGAAGCCTGTGTAGCTGCAAAAGAACCTACCTTGGAGGCTGTCTTCCTTCAGTTCTTTCAGCCAGGCAGCAACTTCACAGCTTGATACCAGACCCAAATTCATGGCCTTATCTGCGTTTTTGAAGAGATCGAAGACCTTTTCGGCCAGGTTAAGATCGGTGATCACCAGGGTGCTTGGGTAGACTAAAATCCTCTCCAGCCCTATGGCCATGAAGTGCCCGTGAAGGAAACGCCCGATCCAGCCGCTCTTGAATGTGTCGCACCAAAAGTTCGTTATCTTGCGAGTAACCTGTCGGTCTCGGGAACCTATGGTGAAGGTGCCCCAGTCAGGCTCATAGGCTACGATACGCCCGCCGCTCTTCGTAACTCTGACCATCTCTGCCAGGACCTTTCTAGGCTCAGGAATATGTTGAAGGGTTCTGTCCACTCTGGCGCAATCGAATGATTCATCAGCCAGGTCCAAATGATCGGCATCTCCCTGCACAAAATCTATGGAAAGGCCAATGCTCTTCGCACAGGACCTGGCCGCCTCCAGCATAGTCTGGCTGCTGTCCACCGCCACTACCCGTCCGGTGCTTCCCACAATCCTCGCCAGGGCAATGGCATCAAATCCCAGGCCACAGCCTACCTCCAAGACCCTGCAACCCTCTCGGGCATTCATCAGATCGAAGCTCTTTCTCTTGTAATCCTGGAAATAGGGCAAGGAGTTCAAGGTAGTCAGGCAGGACGTGAAGATCGAGGAATCTCTGGAATGATCGATATCCGCGAATCCACTTGAGAGACAATCCATACTATCACGACATCAGATGGGGCTGCCCGCTTACTTAAGCCTTTTTTAGTTTCAGGGAGAAGAGTTAATCATTAATGATTTTAATCAGATCCGGGAGGATGAGAAATATGGTTGAAAGCATAAAGAACGGTTGTATTTTCTGCGATATTATCGAGGGCATTGCGCCCGGCAGCAGGATCTATGAGGACGAACTCTCTTTAGCCATACTTGATATCAATCCCTTCTCGAAAGGGCATTGTCTCGTCATTCCCAAGAGGCATGTGCCATGGTGGCATGAGCTGACCCTTGAGGAGAACGCCAGCCTCTTTCGGGTGGCACAGATCGTGGCTGAAAAGATGATGGCGACATTAAAGCCCGATTTCGTATGCATGTACGCCCGGGGCAGAAGAATACCACATACCCACATATTCCTGGTTCCCACTTATCAAGGGGATGTGCTGGACAGATTTTTTAATGCACTGGAACTCTTCCAGGAATCGCCTCCCATGCTTGCGGCTTTGCGAGAGGAGAAATCCATGGACGAGGTGGCGAAGCGCCTCAGAAACGCATAAAATGGTTGCTAAAAATTGGCTCAAAGGAAGGGGCTCGGGCCCCTAACCTGCAATTAAGGTGAACAATTCTATTTCTTCGAGGTATTCCCGGATTTAAGCACGCACAATGGTCCCCTGAGGTAGACATACCAGTAGAGCGCCGCTACAAAGAGCGCTGCTCCCACGATGTTGCCGAGGGTCACAGGTATGAGGTTGGTGATAAAGAAGTTATGCCACCCATTGCTGCCGACCAGGTTTGCCGTGGCCACATTGGCAGTGGCCAGCTTTGCGGCTATCGCCGGAT
>JAQTYS010000361.1 GCA_028688175.1 Methanothrix sp.
GCGAAGAGGGCAAGAGAAACTTCGGTGAGTGGATCTCTTCTTCACACAGCCGCAGCATCGTGCTGCGCCAGCCGGTGGGCGTAGCCGCTCTCATCACCCCCTGGAACTTTCCCGTTGACTTATTGGCCTGGAAGGTTGGGCCAGCACTCGCTGCCGGCTGCACCTTTGTGGCCAAGCCGCCAAGCCTTGCTCCTCTGGCTGCGACGCAGTTTGTGCGGGCAGTGAGCGACGCGGGCCTGCCGGAGGGTGCGGCTAATGTGGTGCATGGGCCGGGCAGTGAGGTGGGCGCGGAACTGGTGGAAAATCCCATCTCCCGAAAGATTGCCTTTACCGGAGAGACACAAACCGGTCGCTGGATAATGGCCCGCGCTGCCGCACATATCAAACGCCTCTCTTTGGAGCTGGGGGGACAGTCGCCATTCGTCGTCTGCGCGGATGCCGACCTGGAGGCTGCGGCTGCAGCTGCGGCGCAGCGTGCCTTCTCCAACATGGGCCAGATCTGCATCAGCGTCAATCGAATTTATGTGGCAGAAGAGGTGGCCGAGCCGTTCACTGAGGAGCTGATGCGCCGGGCCAAAGGGCTGAAGATCGGAGACGGCATGCAGCCGGATGTGGACCTGGGGCCCATGTTCAGCCGCGCGCAGCGAGAGCGGACGAAGGAGCATATCGCCGATGCAATTGAAAAGGGAGCCGAGCTTCTCATAGGCGGGCAGGAGCCCGAGGGCGAAGCCTACGAAAAAGGCTACTTCTTCCTTCCAACGGTATTGGGCGGGGCTGACCATGGCATGAGGGTTATGCGAGAGGAGACCTTCGGGCCGGTGGCGCCGATCATGAAATTCAAAACGCTCGATGAGGCCGTAGCCCTCGCTAACGACAGCGAGTATGGCCTCGCCGCCTACGTCTTCACCAATGATCTGAAGACGGCACTGCAGGCTGCAGAGGGGCTGGAGGCGGGAGGCATCGGCGTTAATGTGAATAACGTGGTGGACCTGCAAGCGCCCTTTGGCGGGTGGAAGGAAAGCGGCCTGGGCCGAGAGCTGGGGCACTATGGCCTGGAGGCCTATTTAGAGACAAAACACATTCGCCTGGGGATGTGAGCGAATCTGCCCTGGCTCGCATCCTTTCCTGACTCACACCCTTTCACAATCCCTCTGCATGATTGCGATAAATGCCTCCTTCTTCTCAAATAATTCCTTATAATCCGCTGGCATTTTGGCCTCTCGGAGGTGAGTCGAGTAGAAGCCTAGACGATGGTACAGATTAGCACTTCACTTCAAAGAGCAGGCTTTGTAGTCGGATCCCCCGACATCTGACATGACCGAAGGCTGGAGGCAAAATTGAACGTCTCCGGCCTTTTACCACCTGATAAATCCTGGAAATGAAAGCGCAACGATTTAATAGGTTAATCATTTCTGTTGACGTAATCAAAAATAGTAATCATATATGTTTATGAAGAAGAAAGGACGCACAAGAATTCGTCCGGAGGTATATTCCAATGACCAACAATAAAGCAGCCTATCTGATGTCTCTTTCATTGCTCTTTGCCCTGCTTTTTATCGCATCTGCAGGCCTGGCCGAGGAGCAAGATCTAACCGTCTACTGCGGCGCCGGGCTCACGGGAGCATTAAGTGAGATTGGCGAGATCTATGAGAACAGCAGCAACATGAGCGTCAAATTCAACTTCGACGGCGTGCCGGCTTTGCGTGCCCAAATCGAGCAAGGTGCTTATGCCGATGTTCTGGTGTCAGCAAACCTCAAGCACATGAACGCCTTGAAATCGGAAGGCTTTATCGATAATCAAACTGTTGTGATCTTTGTCAGGAACAAAGTGGCCATAATAGTGCCCAATGGCAATCCTGCCAACATCACGGGCCTCAAAGATCTGGCTGTTCCCGGCGTCAAGATCTTAATGGGTACTAAAGAGCTTCCTGCTGGGGATTATGCTCTTCAGGTCCTGGATAAGCTCGCCGCGGACTCGGAATATGGCCCTGCCTTCAAAGAGTCGGTTCTGGCCAATGTCGTCTCCCAGGAGACCACTGTAAATCGAGTCGTCTCTAAAGTCGCCCTGGGCGAAGCAGATGCTGGATTTGCCTTCATATCCGATGTCAGTCCCCAGATGGTGGGCAAGGTCAGCAAGATTCTCATTCCCGACAAATATAATGTGATAGGAGACTTCCCGGTGGGCGTACTATCCCAATCAAAACAGAAAGAGGAGGCGCAGGCATTCATCGATGTGATAATGTCAGATGAGGGCCAGGCCATATTGGAAAAATACGGATTCGTTCCGGTGAAATGAAACTTGGAGATAAGATGTCAAAAAGAGATCTGCTGGAGGAGGCCAAGAGCCGCTTCATTGCGCTATTGGAGTCGCAGAGCAATGCTTGCCAGTCTGTGAGTCTGCAAGATGAACTGGTGATAAGCCGCCCTCTCAGCGTCTCTGAGGCCATCGGAGATACCGGCAGGGATGACTTTCCTCTCATCCGGGGCAAAGAGGTGCTCATGCAGGCCGTCTTCAGAGGCGCTATCGGTCAGGCTTTCACTGCGGCCAGCGGAGGATTTCGCGGCTCTCTGGGCGATGTCTTGGAGATGCCGCTCGACGGACCATTCGAGCGGGCCGTGCTGATTGCAACCATGAATGCGGTGCTCAGATACCTGGGAAAGATCGAGGGTACAATTCACTGCCGAGATGATGG
>JAQTYS010000362.1 GCA_028688175.1 Methanothrix sp.
GGAAAAGCTATGCAAAGCATTGCTGGAGGCCGTTCATGCTTGAATTGAATAACCAATATACGACGATCAAGAGACAGGTGCACACTGAGGTGCTCAAGCAATTCTTCCAGGATACGTTGACCCAGAATGTGGATAAGATTCCCATTCAACTCATTCCAAAGCAGCGTATTCCTACCAGGTGTTGTATCTACAAGGAGCGGGCAATGGTTCGCTACCGTATTATGGCATTCCTGGGTTTTGATATAGAGAAGGAAGATGATGAGATGAAAAGTCTCTCCTCCTATGTGAGGGAAATCATGGAGGAAGACAAGCCCCTGTCCCCCCTGTTGACGACAATCAGTACTGCGTGCTCTTCCTGTCCTCCCGACCGGTACATGATCAGTGATGCCTGTCGTGGATGTTTTGCCCGTCCCTGTCTTGCCAACTGTCCCAAGGACTGTATCACTTTCTCTGGTGGCAAGGCCCATATTGATGAGAGCAGGTGTATCCGGTGTGGAAAGTGCATGGAGGTATGCCCTTTTCATGCAGTTGTGCATATTCCTGTACCTTGTGAGCAGGCATGTCCGGTCGATGCAGTGAAGAAGAATGAATATGGCTATGTGGAAATTGATTGGGATAGATGTATCAGTTGTGGAAAGTGTGCAATGAGCTGTCCTTTTGGGGCCATTGTGGAGCGTTCATCAATTATGACAGTAGCAAAAAAACTCAAGAACAAAGACCACATGACGGCAATCATTGCCCCGGCGATCGAAGGACAGTTTCCAGGGACACTTGCCCAAATCAAACATGCGCTGCTTGCCACTGGATTCAGATCGGTGATTGAGGTCAGTGAAGGTGCCCATGAGACATGCTTGCATGAGGCTGATGAGCTGGCAACCAGAAGGAAGGAAGGGACAGGATTTATGACCACAAGCTGTTGTCCAGCATATATGAACCTGGTGGATAAGCATCTTCCTTTCCTTGTAAGCCGTCGTTCCTCTGCACTGTCTCCAATGGCATATACGGCAGCTCTTGCCAAGGAGAGGTGTGAGGAAACGAGTGTGGTCTTTATCGGTCCCTGTCTTGCAAAAAAAGATGAGGCGGCAACACTTGGCACTATTGATGGAGTATTGACCTTCAGTAAACTGGCCTCTTTATTTGTTGCAAAGGGAATTGATGTGCGTGAGATGGATGGGACTGACCTTGAGGATGTCTCCCTCTTTGAGGATTGCAGGGAATTTGCCCTCTCAGGTGGTGTTGCTTCCTGTGTGAGCAAGCGCTCTGCTGTGGGGGATGAGATATCGCTGTTCCAGGTAAACGGGATAGACAGGAAAATGGCCCGTGTGATGAAAACCTGGGAGAGAAGGCCGGTGGATGCCGACTTGGTCGAGGTTATGTGTTGTGAGGGGGGGTGTATCAACGGACCAGGAGTGGTAGCAAAGCCTTCGGTTGCAATACGGCTCAGGGGTGGCAATAAAGCCTCTAGCCCCGTAGAAGCGATGCGTGCCATACTGAAGCCAAAGGAGTAATCGTATGCATGTAACTACAGACAGTTCATTGCTTGAACAACTTACTGCAATAACTGACGGGTGGGATGGGAGTACGGAAAGACGATATTGTCATCTTTCCAATGTTTCAGCATTGCTTAACCAGCAGTTGGAGAACATCAACTGGGTAGGGTTCTATCTAATGAATGAAGACCGCAGAGCACTGGTGCTTGGCCCTTTCCAAGGAAAAGTTGCCTGTACTGATATCAGCCTGGATCGTGGAGTATGTGGACTTGCTGCCCGCTCAAAAGAGAGTGTAAGGGTGGACGATGTACACACCTTCCCAGGCCACATTGCCTGCGACAGTGCTTCCAGGAGTGAATTGGTGGTGCCCTTGGTCAGCAGTAGTGGTGATGTGGTTGGTGTCTTGGATATCGATAGTGCCCAGAGAGGTCGTTTCTCTGAAGATGACCAACTTCTGTTGGAGCGTGTTGCGAAGATCATTTCTGGGGCTCTTTGGACTTGACTAATTGCTTCGATGTGAGCATTCTATAGTACAAGGCGATGAGAAAGACGAGTAGCCGGCAGCGGATCCACAGAGAGGACTTCCTTGGTTGAGAGAGGTCTGGATAGCGCCCGATGAAAACCCCTTTTGAGCTGCAGGTCGAACGTGTTTGCTAGTAGGCTGTGCCGCATACTTGGCGAGACAGGTGCAATGAGAGTCTTTCCTGGAGAGAAAACCGGGAAGGGAAGCAAGGTGGAACCGCGGAACATGAGAGCTTTCATGTCTTCGTCCTTGCCGGGAGTGGAACATGCCACCCGGTAGGGTTGAGGGCATGAAGGCTTTTTTTTGGTAATGATGAGAAGTGAGGAGATAGTATGGCAACGGTAGAAGCAGGAGAGAAACTCTCCAAGATACGGCATTCAATGGCACATGTGATGGCCGAGGCAGTGCTCGAGATGTTCCCTGATGCACAGATCGCTATCGGTCCTGCGATCGATAATGGATTCTATTATGATTTTGACCTTCCCAGGCAGTTGGTCACTGAGGACCTTGATGAGATTTCAGAGCGTATGCGCGCGATCATCAAGGAAGATAAGCCATTTGTAAGGACGGTTGTCAGCCGGAATGAAGCAAAACAGCGCTTTGCAGGGCAGAAGTACAAGTTGGAACTGCTTGAGGCAATCCCCGAGGATGAGGAAGTGAGTCTCTATAACCAAGGTGGC
>JAQTYS010000363.1 GCA_028688175.1 Methanothrix sp.
ACCAGGATCCGTGGTTGCCAAAGTCTTTGCCGGTCACATCCGCATCCGCCAGAACCACCGAATAGGACCCCTCCTGGGGTGCGGTTCTGACCCAGCCGGACTGCTCAACCTCAGTGATGGTATAGGTGCCGGGCAGGAGAGCCTCAAACCTGTAAGATCCGTCAGCTGCGGTTGTCAATTCCTTTTGCACAGCCTCATTACTCTTCGTTGTACCGGAGAGCGTGATCTTCCAGTTCTCCATTCCCGGTTCGCCGTCGTTGACCCCATTGCCGTTAAGGTCATTATACTTCATGCCGGATATGCTGTAAGACGTCAGCTTATTGGCGAAGTTCTTCTCGGCGGCGTCTCCTGAAGACAGATCAACGCTATAAGATCCGCTCTCGGGAGTGATTGCCTTCCAACCGGTGGCAAGTGTCTCGGAGACGGTGTAGCTTCCTGCCTTGAGGTTCTCGAAACGGTATGACCCGTCTTCAGCAGTTAAAGCGCTGACCTCGCCGTCTGGCCCGGTAAGACTGATTGTCCAACCGGAGAGGGCCTCGCCGCTGTCCAGGAGAGAGTTGTCGTTCTTATCTTCATAAGCCCTGCCGGAGATGTTTCGAGCAGGCTCACTGATGGTGATAAATGCCGACAGCTCGCTGTCAAAGCCGTCTTCAGCGGCGTGCTTTCCATCTCTAACCTGGGCCTTGACCTGATTTTCGCCCGCATCAGCGGAGGATGTCGTTTGTGTCCAGGTGCTGGCACTGCTCCACTGGGTTACAGACTGCCAGGATCCGCCTGTGGCCGGTCCGCTATGGAAGAAGCGGAAGAACAGCGGGTCTTGATCAGCATCAGTAGCGTTGGCAGTCCAGGTTATGGTGGTACCGGGAATCTGGGGGCTGGTGAGATCCGACGTCAGAGAATTCAAGACAGGTGTCTGGTTCACAGCCGCTGGAATCACGGGCTCTGACGGCTTTGTTTCTTCGACAGGCTGCTGGGGCGTGGTATTCTCCGGAGCAATAGGTGCGGTAACGTTCTCTCCCGCAGGAGGCACAACCGTCTCCGGCGCAATCGTCACCACTTCACTCTCATTTACCGTTTGCTGAGGTGTCGTATTTTCCGGTGCAACAGGTGTGGTTACGTTCTCTGCCGCAGGAGGAGCTGAAACAGGAGCAATTATAGAAAAGTCGCTGCTCATGTTGCCGGCTTCGCCTTGTGGCCCATCATGCAGACTGTCTTTTACCTGCACCGTAATCTGGCTGGTGCCAGGCTGCATAGCAGTCCAGGTCCACTGGTTCTCAGATTGCCAATCAGCGGCAGGAGTGCCGTTGACCAGGAAGCGATAGCTAATTGGATCACTTTCTGTATCGGATGCTGATGCTGTCCAGGTGACTGAAGTTCCCAATAGTTGCGGGCTAATACTGTCCGCAGTCAAGCCGTCAAGTGCCGGAGATTCATTTTGCTTGGCCGGTTCGACAACAACTGCCGCGACCTCGGTATTCACCGGCTCAGCTACTGGAGCAGGGGAAATTATGGAAAATTCACTGCTCATGTTACCGGCATCGCCCTGCGGTCCGTCATGCTGGCTGTCTTTCACCTGCGCCGTAATCTGGCTGGTGCCCGGTTGCATAGCAGTCCAGGTCCACAGGTTCTCTGGTTGCCAGTCGGTGGCAGGCGTGCCGTTGATCAGGAAGCGATAGCTAATCGGATCATTTTCGGTATCTGATGCAGATGCTGTCCAGGTGATTACGCTGCCCGTCACCTGCGGGCTCTCTTTGTCCGCCAATAGACTGCTCAGCACC
This sequence comes from Methanothrix sp., assembly GCA_028688175.1. GTDB lineage: Archaea > Halobacteriota > Methanosarcinia > Methanotrichales > Methanotrichaceae > Methanothrix. Next base: position 1,779 of record JAQTYS010000363.1, read on the forward strand.
GGGGCATTGTTGGGAGGCAGAACAATCTCAAAGTTGGCGCTTGCTGTAGCATCTCCCTTGGGGTTGTGCTTTCCATCACGGACAATAGCAGTAACGACATGCGCTCCAATCTGCTCAATGCTAGCCGTCCAGATCCATACTGGGCTATCTGACCAGTCAGCCGCTACCTGTCCATCCAGGGCGAACTGGTACTGCAGGGGATCATTTTCAGTATCTGATGCTGATGCCGTCCAGGTGATCGCGCTGCCCGTCACCTGCGGGCTCTCTTTGTCTGCCAAGAGACTGCTCAGCACCGGGACATTGTTGGGCGGAAGTACAATCTCCATGTTAGCGCTGGCTGTGGCATCTCCCTCTGGGTTGTGCTTTCCATCACGGACAAGAGCCGCAACGACATGCTCTCCGATCTGCTCAATGCTTGCCGTCCAGATCCATACTGGGCTATCTGACCAGGCCTGCACTACCTGTCCGTCCAGGGCGAACTGGTACTGCAGGGGATCATTTTCGGTATCTGATGCTGATGCCGTCCAGGTGATCACGCTGCCCGTCACCTGCGGGCTCTCTTTGTCTGCCAAGAGACTGCTCAGCACCGGGACATTGTTGGCCGGAAGGACAATCTCCATGTTACCGCTGGCTGTGGCATCTCCCTCTGGGTTGTGCTTTCCATCACGGACAAGAGCCGTAACGACGTGCGCTCCAACCTGCTCAATGCTTGCCGTCCAGATCCATACTGGGCTATCTGACCAGGCCTGCACTACCTGTCCATCCAGGGCGAACTGGTACTGCAGGGGATCATCATCGGCATCCATGAATTCCACAGTCCAGGTGATAGCCGAGCCGATCTCCTGAGGGCTGAGCTTGTCCGGACCGAAGTTGATGATAGCAGGCTTTTGGTTGGGCGGCATTCCGACGAACA
>JAQTYS010000080.1:0-8130 GCA_028688175.1 Methanothrix sp.
CACCCACTCATCCGAACACCTCAACCACAGAGCCATCATATCTTGGCATTGAATATAAATGTGATCCCTATTTTCGCTTATTGCGTCCCACTTGCTTGATTTTTCTCAGGCGGGTTTCCAGAGATGCCTGCAGATCTAAAGAGAGGCCGGCTTTGAATTGGTCCAGGCGAGCGGCGATAGCCAGCTTTGCTGCCAGGGTACGAGCCACCCGTCCTCGCAGCTTTTTGGCAGATCCTACCACGGCAGGATGACGAAAGATCAGGCCGTGCTTGGGCGAAGGCGCTTGACCCTTAAGATGTTTGAAGAGAGACTTTTCTGCACCCATAACCTGCAATCGACTGGAGGGCATCTTTGCCAGATAGCATAGGCCTCCTGCCCGAGAGATGAGCCGCGCCGCCAGGATGGGACCAGCCAAGGCAGAGAGATTGGGGGCTAGAGTGTGCACCGTAGAAGAGACGTCCGCCTGCGTGACCTCACGGGACTCTCGCAGGCTCAGGATCGCTCTGGCCAGCGTACCCATATTCTCATCTTCTTTTAGACCTTCTGCCAGATCCTTTCCATGAACAATCTCCTGGCTGTGCAGGCGAGACCATTCATAGAGCCTCTCGTCGAGCAGATTAATCGCCTGGGTGAAATTATCCAGAGCTTCCATGGCCTGGAGCAGATCCTGCTCAACGCTGCTGCCCGACAGAATGCTTCGACGCACCAGGCCCAAGGCCCTCTCTCGTAGCAACTTATTATATTCCTCATCGTTGGCTGCAAAGCCAGAGGATTTGGCCAGAGCACGCAGATCGGGCTGAGGAAAAGGAAATGCATTAGCTGGATACTGCTCGATCTTCAATTTTTCTTCTAATCCATCTCCGTCAGGTAAGGGTCCATCCAGTAAGCATCCTGTCTGCAGGTCAACTCTTCCAAACCAGGTTAAAATCTCCATTTGCTAACACTCCTGCCTGATCTGGAATAGATTACTTTCGCCCCGCAGTGATTCAGTTTAAATACTTCCCGAGCCTAGTTACTGCCACCTCTCAATAAAAAAATTAGGGGTTGAATTGTCTATGAAAGAACTAATTGATCAGATAAAAAATCGTCTCAGGGATCAGAAGATCGAGGTCTCTGATGAGGATATCGAGTCTCGTTTAAAAAAGCTCATCGTGGATTTTCGTGTTCCTGAGAGTGAAGCGAGAAGATCGGTTTTAAATTACTTCTTCAAAGAGCATGGCATAGTGCCTCAGGTCAGGGCCGGCTCGGAGAAGGTCAAAATCGCCGAGATCAAGGAAGCGGGCAAATGGGTGGATCTGGAGGTTAAGGTTCTGGATCTCTGGGAGCCAGTTGCTGAGACCATCTCTCAGACGGGACTATTGGGCGATGCGACCGGGTCCATCAAATTTGTGAAGTGGACAAAGTCTGATCTGCCCAATCTGGAGCTGGGGCATAGCTACATCTTGAAAAAGCTGGTCACGGATGAGTTTTCTGGCAGGTTTTCCGTAAAATTGAATCGCACCAGCCAGATCGAGCCGTTAGACATCGATGTGGAGGCAAAGCCTGCCAGCAGAGCCCCGCAACAAATAACGGTGGCAGAGATCAGTGAGCCTGGCCTATGGGTTGACCTAAAGGTTAAAGTGGCACAGCTCTGGGAGACGAATAGCGAAGCCATCTCTCAGTCAGGATTGGTGGGCGATGAGACCGGCGCCATAAAATTTGTGAAGTGGGCTAAGGCTGATTTGCCGGATCTGGTGGATGGCAAGAGCTACCTTCTCAAGAATATAGTAACAGATGAGTTTCAGGGCAGGTTTTCCGTAAAACTGAACCGCACCAGCCAGATCGAGCCGTTAGATATCGATGTAGAGATAGGCTCCATCGCCGCAGAGTTTTCAGGTGCTCTGGTAGATGTGCAGAAGGGCTCCGGGCTGATCAAGCGATGCCCGGTTTGCAAGCGCTCTCTGGCAAAAGGCGTCTGCAGTGAGCACGGAAAGGTAGACGGCACTTATGATCTGCGCATTAAAGCCGTGCTGGACGACGGCCGCCGGGTGCAGGATCTGCTGGTCAATCGGGAGACTACGGAGAGGCTGCTAAATCTCACATTAGAAGAGGCAAAACAGATGGCCATGGAAGCGCTCGATCATGAGGTGGTGCACTCATTGATTGAGAGCAAACTGATGGGAAGATACTATTCCATAACAGGTCCGAGGATTGATCGCTATCTTCTTGTGGAGAGCATTAATGAAATCCCGCCGGTATCGTCGGCCCAGGTGGACGAGCTTATAGCTGCACTAGAGGTGGCATAAAATGGCAGGAATGGCAGGATTTTCCCGAGAGGTGGCAAAGAGGATCTTTGCCGAGGAGCTGAAGAACTCGAACTACTCTTTCCGTGACGGGGAGGATCAGCATCAATATGCACCTTCATATCTTCTCACCCCCACGGGAGCCAAATGCAATCGCGTCTTCATAGTCGGCACCCTCACAGAGAAGGATGACATCGGCAGCGACACGGAGTACTGGCGGGGAAGAGTAGTAGATCCCACGGGCAGCATACTGATCTATGCCGGTCAGTACCAACCAGAGGCGGCACAGATACTTGCCAGTATGGATGCGCCATCATATGTAGCCGTGGTGGGCAAGCCCAATCTCTACCGGACCGATGACGGAAATATCATCATATCTCTGCGTGCAGAGTCCATTTCGCGAGTGGATGAGAATACCAGAAACCAGTGGATAATTGACACCGCTCGGCGTACCTTGGAAAGACTGGATACCCTCAAGAATGCCAGCCCGATTCCCGCATCCGGTGAGTTCACTACGGCTGACAATGTGCCTGCTTCATCTGCCTCGTCCACTCCCGCCCAGGACGCAGATAGAGCTTTGCAGCATTATCACACCGATATAGGTCACTTCCGGGAAATGGTCCTTCGCGCGCTTACCTCATTGAGAGCGGAATTGGTTAGAAGCGACGAAATTTCGGAATCGATAGCTTCCAAGAGCGCAATTGCTCAGGGGGCAAAGAAGGCTGCCGCCGCTGCGCCGGCGGCGGCGGAAGAAATGCCTACCTCCCGAAAAAGCAAGCCTAAGAAGAGCGAGCCTTTTAATGCCTGGCCGCAGTCAGAGGATGAGGATGAAGTAGAGACCATTAACATTGGCAAGAAGAGCTGAAAAGTTTTAAATAATGTGCGCAGGCTCTATCACATGGGTGAATCAATATGGTAATTGGAGTAACGATGGTAAAGGTGGTGCCGGGACAGGAGAAGACCGTCTATAATGCCTTGCAGGAGATAGACGGCATTAAAGATGTCTACCATGTCTTCGGCGAATTCGACTTCGTAGTCATCATCGAGGTTGAGGGGCTGAGCATGTTGAATAAGCTTGTGGACGTTATCCGTGAGATAGATAACGTAACCGCCACCCAGACCGTAGTCGGGGCTGAACTTTAGCCCTTTTTCACTTTTTTATGGAAATCGCCGAGGAGCTGGCCAAGCAGCAAAAAGCCATCTCAGTAGCTGAATTTTTTGAGAAGAATCGCCAGATCCTGGGATTCGACTCGGCGCCGCGAGCACTCATCACCTGTGTGAAAGAGGCGGTAGATAATTCCCTGGATGCCTGTGAAGATGCCGGGATACTGCCGGATATTTTTGTGCAGATAAAGAAGAGCGGCGAATACTATCAGGTTATTATTGAGGATAACGGGCCGGGCATTGTGCAAGAGGAAATCCCGCGCGTCTTTGCTAAATTGCTCTATGGATCTCGTTTTCATACTCTGCGCCAGAGCCGCGGCCAGCAGGGCATAGGCATATCTGCAGCGGTGCTTTATTCCCAGCTCACCAGCGGCAGGCCCACTAAGGTCATTTCCAAAATCGCTGCAGACAGACCGGCTCGTTACTGCGAGCTGCTGATAAATACCGCTAAAAACGAGCCAGAGATTCTAAAATCAGAGGATATGGACTGGGAACGTCCCAGAGGCACGCGCGTGGAGCTGGAGATGGAAGGCACCTATGTGCGGGGGCGCCGCCAGTCGGTCTACGGCTCGCTGAAGAGCACAGCCATTGTCAATCCCCATGCGCGTCTGACCCTGGTGGAACCGGAAGGCAATGTGGAGGTCTTCGAGAGGGTCACGCAGAGTCTGCCCAAAAAAGCCTTTGCCATTTCCCCCCACCCAGAGGGAATCGAGCTGGGCGAGCTGATCAAACTATTGCGCTACACTGACAAAAAGAAGCTGCGCGTCTTTTTAAAAGAGACCTTCTCATCCATTGGTGCTATCTCTGCTCAGGAGCTGTGCAGCCGGGCGAGCTTAGACCCGGAAGAGGCCCCAACCAGCCTGGATCATGATGCAGCAGCACGCCTTCACTCTGCCTTCAAACAGATCAAGGTCAAGTCACCTCCAGTAGACTGTCTCTCACCCATTGGCGAGGAGCTGATCAAGGCAGGTCTCGAGAAGGAGTACCGGCTGGATTATATCGCCACCACAGTCCGGCCCGTATCCGTCTACTCGGGCAATCCCTTCCTGGTCGAGGTGGGACTGGGGTACGGAGGAGAGCTGGAGAAGGAGAGTCGCGTTGAACTCTTGCGCTTTGCCAACCGCGTTCCACTTGTCTATCAGCAGGGTGCCTGCGCCATAACTCATGCTGTGGAGAGCGTCTCCTGGAAGAACTATTCCCTGGGCCAGCCCACTGGAAGCGGCGTGCCGGTCGGTCCGGTGGTGTTGCTGGTTCATATCGCCTCCACCAATATCCCATTCACCTCGGAGAGCAAAGACGCTGTGGCTGATATGCCGGAGATTTTGGCAGAAATCGATCTGGGGATGAAAGAGGTAGCAAGAAAGCTGCGCCGCTACCTGGGCCGGCAGAGCCTTCTAACGGAGAGAAGGGAGAAAGAGGAGATCATAAGAAAGATCCTGCCACGCATTGCCCAGAAGCTCTCCGACGTTTTGGAGAAGGATCTGCCGGATATTGGGCCGGTAGTGGCCAAGATCATGGGCAACCTTCTCGTCTTTCGCAAGGTGGAGAGGAATAACGGACTTTTGAGCGTCAAAATCCTGATTGAAAATCATAGTGAAGTTTTGCGATCATTCAAGCTGCATGAGGTGCTGGCTGTGCAGGCGGAGAGCGTCTCGCCTGCCGCTAAAGTTGTCTCCCTGGGAGAGGGTTATGATTATCACTGGAAGATTGCCATTGCTCCGGGCCAGGCCGCCACCCTCAGCTACAGCATCACTGCAGAAGGCGTAGCCCTGAAAGAGCCGGTGATAGAGGGGCTGGATGCGGAAATCGTCACAGGGGCCAGGGTGATCTAACCAATGGAAAAATCCGACAAGAAGAATGAGTTTGAGAAAAGACAAAACGTAAAGAAAGCGGAAAGATCAAAAGTCGCCCAGGAGAACCTGCTCCACTTAGCGGATAATCTTTACAACCAGTTCCAGCAGGGCATAGTGCCCCATATCTCCCTGCCATCCCGAACTAAAGGAAACATTGAGTATTCCACCAAGGAAGATGTCTGGGTTTACGGAGACCAGGAGACGACACGCAGCGTTAAGACTGTGCGCGGAGCCAAGACACTGCTTAAGACGGTCCACCTGGCTGAGCTTCTCATAAATGAGCATCTCAAGAACAATCGTGGATCGACCCTGAGAGAGATCTATTACATATCAGAGAACTGGGATATCGCCAAATTCCATGAGCAGGCGGAAAGCGACCGGCTAATCGAGGATCTGGAGATCGTCACCGCTCTACACCGGGAGGACTTTCACGTCCGGCCTGAGGAGGATGGCGCAGCCGTTTTTGGGCCGCTGCGACTTAAAGAGCAGACTCGTCGCGGCGATAAAGAGATGCACTGCCAGGAGGATGTGGGCGAGGCCGGCTACCAGATACCCTTTAATGTGGATAACATCGAATTTTTAAGCCACGATGCAAAAATGGTCATGGCCATTGAGACGGGTGGAATGTATGCCCGGCTGATTGAAAACGGCTTTGATGAGGAGCACAATGCCATTTTGGTTCATATCAAAGGCCAGCCGGCAAGGTCTACGCGCCGCATTATAAAAAGGCTGAATGCGGAGCTAAAACTTCCCGTGGTGGTTTTCACGGATGGCGATCCCTGGTCCTATCGCATCTTTGCCAGCATTGCCTACGGAGCCATCAAGAGCGCACACCTCTCCGAGCACTTGGTCACTCCCGGGGCGCGTTTCCTGGGGGTGCAGCCCAGCGACATCGTGGACTACAACCTTTCCACAGACAAGCTGACCGATAAGGATATGCAGGCCCTGCGTAGCGAGCTGACCGATCCCCGGTTCAATACGCCCTACTGGGAAAAGCAGATCCGGCTGCAAATGGACCTCAAGAAGAAGGCAGAGCAGCAGGCCTTTGCCGGCAAGGGCCTGGATTATGTGACCAAGACCTACCTGCCGGAAAGGCTGACCGAGATGGGGATAATTTGAGTAGAGTCATCGATTTTCACGCACACATCTATCCGCAATGGGTGGCGGCCAAGATTCTGCCTGCCGCTAAGAGAAAGCTGAAGGTGGAAGTACCTGGCACCGGCTCGCCGCAAGACCTGTGCGGCATGATGCAGGCGGCAGGAGTGGCCCAATCGGTTCTCCTGCCCCTGGCCAAAGGCAGGGAGGACGTCTCCAGCCTCAACGATTGGATCTTGTCCGTTTCAAAAGAGAATCAGGAGCTGACAGCCTTCGGGGCCGTTCATCCCTTCATGCAAAACCTGGAGACAGAGCTGGATCGTCTGGCTGCCTGGGGCATCAGGGGAGTGAAGATGATGCCCCTCTTGCAGGAGGTCTATCCAGATGATCCGCGCTGTGGCCGGCTTTTCGAAGCATTGACAGAGAGAAAGATGATTCTGGTATCTCATGCCGGTCGAGATCCGTTGGATCGACCGGAGGTCTTCGGCACGCCGGATCGCTTCGCGCGGACCATTGAATGCTATCCGGATCTGAAAATGGTGCTGGCCCATTTGGGAGGTTTGCGCATGTGGGATGATGTGCGGCGCTACCTTCTCTCTGCCGGCGGAAATGTCTATTTCGACACAGCTTACGTCTCCTTTTACATGGGGCAGGAGGAGATGAAGGAGCTCATTGGGGATATCGGGCCAGAGAGGATCCTGTTTGGCAGCGATTACCCTTGGGAGGAGCCGGGAAGAGCGGCGGAGATTATCAGGGGCCTGGAACTGTGTGAGTCGGAAGAGCAGGCCGTTCTCGGCAAGAATGCGGCCAAGCTCCTTGGTATGAATATGGATTAGTCTTTTTAGGCCAAAGGTTTATACTTCTTTAAAATAGATGTGTCGATTCATGAAACGCGATCTGCTTGACATTTTAGCCTGCCCGCTGTGCAAGGGTGACCTAACACTAGAGGTGTTCGAAGAGAATGATAAGGAGATAGTGACGGGGAAGCTCTGCTGTCAGGCCTGCAAGGAATGCTATCCCATTGAAGATGCCATTCCCAATATGCTGCCGCCCGATCTGAGAGATTAGCCTTACCTGAAATCTATCACCCTAGCGTGCCGGAGGGAAGAAGCCATACTAGCAAAATATTTATATAATATTATGTGATATTTGATTAAGGGGAGTATTGGCATTGGATCATGTTGTTCACATCAACAATGGCAGCGGGGCGGCTAAGCCCATAGTTCTTCGTCTTCTTCCCGGCGAGGAGACCATATTCAATCTTAAAATCCTCAATGACGGGGAGCCTTCTAATATATCTCTGCTGGCCAGCAACCCCGTCTTCAAGGCGGTGCGTTTGAAAAAAACGGATCATTATGTGGTCCTCGAGGAGATTGTACCAATACTTGCCAGAATGCCGACCGACAAGAAGCGACTAGATGGCGAGATTCTCCTCTCCAGTAGCGGCGGAGAGAGCCGGGTGCCTATCACTCTCCTGCGCGATTCGGAAGATCCAGGCGACGATCTTGAAGATCCCGGTCTGCAGGGGGACAAGGAATTGTTGGACGATGAAGTTGATGCTGATGATGAGTACGATGATGAAGAAGACTACGAAAGAGTCAAGAGAGTGAAGCGCAGCGCTGATGAAGAGGAAGACGAAGGTGACGAAGACGAGATCGAAGAGACGGAGAAAGAGCCGCGGCGCATAGCCTTCTCTCGCGATAAAGACCTGCAAAGATACCGATCTGCCACCCGTC
>JAQTYS010000080.1:8230-10705 GCA_028688175.1 Methanothrix sp.
TCCATGAGGGGGCAGAGGCCTACGCTGAGCAGGATGATGGTGCAGGGTCGGTATATCTGGACCGCTTGGGCAGCTTTGGCGGCGTGGGCACACAAAAGGTCATCCCTGTTGTCCTATTTCTGGCGCTGGTTGTCGTCCTGGTGATGACGTTCATCACACTGAGCATTCCCGAGTTTCCCGGCGCTCTGGCATCGTCCATCCTGATCGTCACCCTTATCATATACGGAGCGGCTACGCTGCTCAAGGCGTGAGATGTAATTTATGAGATATATTGTGGTTACAGGCGGGGTAATGAGTGGGCTTGGCAAGGGCATCACTGCGGCGTCCATTGGCAGGCTGCTCATGAACAGAGGTTATAAAGTAACAGCTATCAAAATCGATCCTTACATCAACATCGATGCCGGGCTTATGAGTCCATTTCAGCATGGCGAGGTTTACGTCCTCAAGGATGGGGGCGAGGTGGACCTGGACCTGGGCAACTACGAACGCTTTTTAGATGTGGAACTGACCCGCGACCACAACATCACCACCGGCAAGGTTTACAGCACTGTCATAGAAAAAGAGCGCAGAGGAGAGTATCTGGGCAAGACGGTGCAGATCATCCCCCACATCACCGAGGAGATCAAGAGGCGCATTCGCCAGGTATCCCGGGACGGAGGCTGCGAGATCTGTCTGATTGAGGTGGGCGGGACGGTAGGCGACATTGAGTCCATGCCTTTCCTGGAGGCCATGCGCCAGCTCAAGTATGAGGAGACCGGCAACATCTTTTTCGTGCACGTCACCCTGGCTCCTTCCACCATAGACGGCGAGCAGAAGACCAAGCCCACCCAGCACAGCGTGAAAGAGATGCGCCAGCTGGGTCTGCAGCCGGACATGATAGTAGTACGCTGCGAGCATCCCCTCCTGGAGGAGACCAAGCACAAGATAGCTCACTTTTGCGATGTGCCCATGGAGGCAGTGATTAGCGCCCACAATGCCGACGACATTTACCGTGTGCCTTTGCAGATGGAAGCCGAGGGCCTGGCCAGGTACCTCATGAAGGCCATGCGGCTCTTCCCTCTGGAGGAGAGGAAGGATTGGGACGAGTTCGTGCAGAAGATGGATTCTGTAGAGGGCATGGTGAAGGTGGCCATTGTCGGCAAATACACCGTGGGCTCGCAGTGTGCCGACCCCATGGAGGATGCTTACCTTTCCATCCGGGAGTCCCTCAAACATGCCGGAATTGAGGCAGGAGTGAAGACGGATGTGCAGTGGATTGATGCTGAGGAGCTGGAGCACGGCTCGGCTGACATCATCCTTAGGGAAGCAGACGGCATTTTGGTGCCGGGCGGCTTTGGATCCCGGGGCACAGAGGGCAAGATCAAGGCGGTGCAGTACGCCAGGGAGATGAAGGTCCCCTACCTGGGGCTGTGCTTTGGCATGCAGCTTGCGGTGATCGAGTACGCCCGCAACGTCTGCGGCCTGCAGGGGGCGAGCAGCACGGAGTTCGGAGCCACGCCGAACCCAGTGATTGCGCTTCTGCCCGAGCAGGAGAAGATCAGGCACATGGGAGCGACGATGAGATTGGGCAACTATCCGGCCCACCTCAAAGAAGGAAGCCTGGCGCACAGGATTTACGGTACAGAAGAGATCGTGGAGAGGCACCGGCACCGCTACGAGGTCAATCCCGCTTACATCGCCCAGATTGAGGAGAAGGGCATGAAGTTCTCAGGCACCAACGGGGATCTGATGGAGATATGCGAGATACCGGAGCATCCCTTCTTCTTTGCTTCCCAATTCCACCCGGAGATGAAATCAAGGCCGGGCAAGCCGTCGCCGCCGTTTCTGGCTTTTGTGGAAGCGATGAAGAAGCGACAAAAATAATCCAATAAAACATTTTTTTATCAATATTCAGCTACGGCATCGCTCAAATATCTTCGGGATAACTTTCTCACAAATTCTTCATCAGTTGGATTACTAGAGGAATCACTTAAAATTCTGTCTCTGCTTCCTCCAATGATGCCAAAATGATTATCTTTTATTGGGCTGTCTTTCCTGAAAAACGAAATTGCATACTGCCTCACATCAGTTTTCGATTTTGCAAGAGATATTAATATCATTTTAGCCCATTTATATATAAACTCTCGCGAAGACTTGTCGGTATCCAAATATGGTATTATCACAATTAAAAAAATAGATCCATATTCATTGACATTGATGCGATAAGGTAATACGGGTTTATCCAAATCTCGAAGGTCTCTGGAGGTCCAATTTATTAGTTTATTTAACTCACCTATTTCATATGATGGAAGCACCCCTAAGCTTCCTAAGCATTCAGAAATAATTTTTTCTTCTACGACTCTTTTTTCGGTTCCTCGCTTTTTCATGTGGGTAAATTGAATTGGATTTTTCCGAGTTTAAGATATATAATTAGTATGAGATTTTTCGTTGTTCTGAAGCCTCTTGCACAGCTCTTTGCTGATTGAACCATGCTGT
>JAQTYS010000364.1 GCA_028688175.1 Methanothrix sp.
CGAATGCCAGGTTATCGATCCAGCATTTGGCCATGAGAGACTTGAGGTCGAGGACTTTGTCAAACCGCCAGAGCTGCTTGAGGATATCCGGAGAGATCTTTGAGGCTGCCTCGGGGTCCATGCCGTCGGGCGGGACTGGGATAAGCCCCCAGCCGTTGAACATGAGGTTGAATATCTCCAGGAGGATGCTGTCCACCTGGCCTATCTCGGACGTGGCAAGAAGCTGGGATACGTCTATCCTCTTGTCCTCGTAGGACTCCTGTGTAGCAAACTCCCGGCCCACCAGCGAGAGGAGGGGGCTCGATGAGTTGTGCTTCTCTCCCCCGAGGAAGGATATTACTTTGGAACGTAAAGAGTCGAACATTTCAGTATGGTCCTGAATAGACGCCTTCGTCTTCTATGCCGGGTTCGTCTAGCGGTGGTATCCATTCGGTGCATGAAGTGAATCCCAGGGCATGCCAAGAATATGCCAGGGCATCACACATATCATCGTGAGCGCCCATTGGGAACGATAAGAGTTCAGACTCGAACTCCGGGGGCAGCCCCCTAACATGATAGACCTGCCCGAGTTCATACCGGGCCTCCAGAGGGGCAAACCGGGAGACCTTGTCTGATATGGGCTTGATGCCACGCACATTTAGCAACGAATCGGCGGACAGCTGTTGAATGAGAGCCTTTTGATAGTTGACTTCTTCAATGGCCACAACGAACGGCTTCCATTTTGCAGCCAGTTGTTTTATGAACACGATCTGTTCATTGAATGAGCCTCGCATTCTCTGGACGTCCAAGACATGGAGATTGCCCTGGAGGTCTCTACCCAAGACAGCGGCTGCAGTATAATCACTTGTAGAGCGTTCGCTGATGGCGAGGTCAACCCCCATCGAAACATTCAAATTTTGCGGCGCTCGATCTTCATACCGCAACCATTCTCTCTTAACACGCGTTGCGCTCGATGCTATGAAAGAGCACATATATTCCTGTTGAAAATATATACTACCAAGCGACCGCTTCTCTTCTTCTAGAAATTCCTTGCTTATACGCGGGCAATCATTCGCGGTAATCTTGAATTTTTCCCATTCAGAACCGCCTTGTTCCCATATTTCATAAAAGAATCCAGTTGGCCCAAAAGGAGTACTTAACAGCACCAGCCGTCCACCGGAAACAGCCAGCATCGGCCTGACCGATTTATATAATTCGTCCGGGATTCTCGCCGCTTCATCGAGAACTAACAAAGTAACAGCGCTTATCCCCCGTATCGTTTTTTCCGATCCAGGAAGGGCAATCACCCGCGAGCCATTGGCGAAGCGGACAGACAATTTGGTATCGCTGTCTAGCTTAACGGATTGATCGATCATTGACAGGAATCCGCTAAACTTCCCCATCAATTCCTGTGACTGCCTGAGTGATGGAGAATCAAGAACAATGACAGATTTTGGCTTGTAAATGGCTTCCCACAATGCCAAAATCGCGGTTATCGTGGACTTTCCACTCTGCCTTGAATTGTTTAGGATGAGACGCTTAGACTGTGATCTGAGGAATTTTTCTTGCCAAGGGTCTGGAGTATACCCGAGATATAGTCTGGCAAATGCGACAGGATCTTTTGCTGCTATGGCAGAGGCTTTTATCTCAGCAAGCTTCAAAGCCTCCCGTTTTTGTGATAAAATCAAGGTGGTCATAAATCCAGTAGTCTCTGAGCAAATGGAAGTAAAAGAACCTGCGATTGGTCGTGAGTGAATGACAGTGTCTGCATAGTGGTATTAAGCTCCACCTCAGCCCCTCACATCCTTGTGATTTATTGTAATCGACGTGGTGGATAGAAAGCTTCTCACCGTTTTCTGGCGTTTGACATAGATAACACTTTCTTCCAAAATGTTCCCGTATATCTTCCTTCAATTCCCTTGTAAACTTGCTGCAATATGGCTCAAATGACTTGCCCCCTCGCCACATGTGGCACCTATCACCAGATAATGCCAACGCAAAGCATTGCTTAGAACAGTGCTTCCTACCACGAGAACTTACCTGAGAAGGCGTGGTATAGAACTCTTTTCCACAAATCTCACATTTGAGTTTGACTCTGCGACGTCTCCCTTTGCGATAACATGCTAACGAACAATATTTTCCATCGCCACGCGCTATGTTCGAAGGAGACAAATATCGAGTGAATTCCTTCCCACAATAGTTGCAAACAAGTCCCATTTTTTTGCACCTCTTGGTTGTGCTCTTGGATTTCAAAACTGGCAGGGAGTCCAAGAAGGCTCCTTTTCGGTAGCGAACCTAGCCAGCGGATAGTCATTGGTAGCTTACTATTTATCCTTGTCGGTCTTACTGCTATCGATTATTCCCAAAACTTCCTTAAGTCTAGCATCAATCTCAGCTTCTGTCAGTGATTCTAAAGCCCCTGCTTTCCTGCTCTCCGGGTCATCCCCTGCCAGTTCAAGCTCTGCTTTCAGGGCTTTGGCTGCCATGTCAGTAGCCTGATGATGCCAGTTGATGACTTGACCAGGAGAGGCTTTGCGTTTGACCGGCTGGCCGTTCTCGTTGGTGGAGCCGTATTCGTCGCCCACCTGCCAGTCCAAATGCTGCCAGGCCCTCATCTTGATCTTGTCTATGAGGTCCAGGCTCTTTATGATCTCGATTTTGGCGGATTCCCGGCGGCTGTCGTGGTTGGCAGCACGTTCCTCCT
>JAQTYS010000365.1 GCA_028688175.1 Methanothrix sp.
GCCTTCATGAATTCAACAGATCTGTTATCTGGAGACGCCAGGAACGGCAACTATTCCACGAATTTATCATTTTCTCCATCCAGCCAGGTGGGTACTTGGACTGTCGAGCATCTAACTGTCTGCGATAAGGCGGGAGATTGCAGGAGAATTAATGCTACAGCGGCAGAAGCAAGTGGTTTTCCATCAAAGCTGCAAATCATTAAAAATGAAAGTGCCGCATATCCTCAAAGATCAGAGGAAAGAGCTTTGGACCTAAACCTCGATCCTAATGAGCTTCGCGGCTGGGCCAATACCGACAAGAGTTTCTCCGCCCAAAGGAAGATCATCATAAACAGCGTCTTCAACCGACCTTCTATCTGCTGGCCGTAATCTTGCTCGGTTCTCTTCATAATCTTTCTTCTTCCATCTCCCAGCCGAGGCGCTCCCTGATGATCTGGTAGCTCATCTCTGGGGGTATGGCTCCCACCTCGGTGCAGATCAGGTCGATGTACTGGTGGGGCGTTACATCAAAGGCCGGATTTCTTACCCGAACATGGCTGTACTTGGAGATGTCTGCCAGGACCTCGCCGGCATCTCGTTCCTCGATGGTTACCAGTTCGCCCAGGATTGTTTGGGGGCTGAACTTGTACGTCTCGGCGGCTACTATGAAACTGGTTCTGGCCTCGTGGGCTGCGAGGGCTATCTGGGCTGTGCCGATCTTATTTACCAGAGTTCCGTTAGCCGTTATCACATCTGCTCCCACTACCACCAGGTCAACCTCGTTCATGACGCTCCTGGCCGCTGAATCGACAATCAACTCTGTCTCGATTCCCATGCGGTCCAACATGCCGATAGTAGTAATACCCTGATATCTAGGTCGCGATTCGGTGGCTATAACCTTGATATTCTTTCCGGACTTATGGGCGGTACTGATAACGGAGAGCGCAGCCAACGAGTTGCAGTGGGTGAGCAGCGTAGCCCCATCCCTTATCCTGCGGCTGCCTATCTGGCCGATTCTCTCCAGAGCTTTCTCTGAGATCAGGGTGAAGCGGTTGGCATTAAAAACAACTGCCTGGCGAGCCGAAAGCAGGTCTTGTGCGTTGTACTTCATCACCATGCGTATGGCATTGGAGAGGGAGACCGCCGTGGGCCTGGTCTTGAGAAGAATGTCGGCAGCCGTCTCCATCTGACTATTGAAATCATCAAGGCTCTGCGCTTGTATGGCCTGTGAGAAATCACGCAGAGATGCAGCCGCTGCCGTGGCAATTCGGCCTGCACCTCTGATTTCCATGCTGCGAATCTTGGCAGAAGTATCCAGTACCTGGTCCATCGGTTTCATTCTTCCTTGATTGAGTGCATTTAGGATAAATTCATTTCCTATATTTACGACTATTACATACAAAAATTATTAATAGAATCGATACATTTGTTCGATGAGAGTTGAGAATTGATGGAGGAGAACGATCAGGAGTTTTTGCGCGCGCTTCATGAAGAGAAGATCAGAACGCAAAATGAACGCACACAGCTCGTCACTATGAAGCTGGCCTTTATCACCGTTCTATTCGGCCTCAGCTCGGTAGATGTAGGAATCGATCTCTCTGAAATATTCTGGCTGCTTTACTTTGTCCCTCTGGTGGCTATAAGCTATGATCTCTATATCATGTCTGCCGACTCTCGAATAAAGCGCGTGGGCATCTTTCTGGGCAGAAATCCCGTATCATTGACCGGCAAGGCGGAACGGGAATGGGAGCGCTTTTGTACTTCTTATCGGGACGGCATGGCCCCTTCTGCTAATCTGTTCTTCTCAACCATTGTAACCCTGGGTGCTGCGGCTTTTATACTCTCTCAGGGGCTCTCTCCAGAGGGCTTTGAAGGAAAATTAATGCGACTGTGGTTTGCCGTCTGGCTGGTGGTCTCTCTGACGGTACTCGTCATCTTGTGGATAAGGCATCAGATGCTCATCAAAACCATCGGCGACTACAAGCCGCTAATTTTAAGGAAACCTTAATAATAGCCTAGACCCAAGATGATGAGATACAATTTCCCCTATCTAATGTCAATTGCCAATAAATCAATATTCAGTATCGGTGGAGTTTCTAATGACTATCAAGGAAAAAGAGATCAAGAGAGCTGTAAAAGAAGGCTATGCTCGAATTGCTAAGCAAGCCACATCATATTATTCGTCCCGGAGCTGCTGCGGTTGCAGTGATATTCCGGAAGCAGTAAGCAAGCGGATGGGCTATTCTGATGAGGAGATCTCAGCCGCCCCCCCGGAATCGAACATGGGGCTGGGTTGCGGAAATCCCGTTGCTCTGGCATCTTTGAAAGAAGGAGAGATAGTTTTGGACATGGGCGCAGGAGGCGGATTTGATTGCTTTCTGGCCTCCTCTCGGGTAGGTGCATCAGGAAAGGTCATAGGCGTGGATATAACCTCTGAGATGGTAGATCGGGCCAGGGCCAACGCCCGCAAAGGCGGATATACCAATATTGATTTTCGGCAAGGGGACCTCGAGAATATGCCGGTAGCGGACAGATATGTGGATGTAGTCATCTCCAACTGCGCCATCAATCTCATCCCCAACAAGAATATGGCCTTCAGACAGGCTTTTCGGGTGCTCAAGCCCGGCGGAAGGTTAGCGGTTTCTGATGTTGTATTGACCAAAGAGCTACCGGAGTTTGTGAAGAGTTCCAGCA
>JAQTYS010000366.1 GCA_028688175.1 Methanothrix sp.
GTTTTGCTGATCACGGTCCGGATATCGCGTATAAACTCCGGAAAATTGACGGCAGACGGGCATCGGTCATAACACAGCCCGCAGGTCAGGCAGGACCATACATGCTTTTGAACCGATGGCGACTCAATATCCCCGGCAATAATGGAAGTTGCCAGGGCTCTGGGAGAAAAGGGCTTTCCGGCCAGCGCCAGAGGACAGGATGAGGTACATTTGCCGCAGTCCTGGCAGGCATAAATATCATGTCTGGAAATGATTTCGGCCAACGCCTGCTTGTCTATGGGCCCGATCAACTCCTTTGCACGGGTTACGACCGGGCTTTTGCCCAGCGCTTTGATGTCGGCGGTAAATTCCTGGAGAAATGTAAGCAGTTCATCCGATTCATCCGGAAGGAATGTCATCAGGCGCAACCGTTCCTTTCCAAGACCCAGATACTCGAGAATATTTCGGGTATCCTCTATATTGTTCTGTGCGGTTAACGTTCCGCTTCCATAACGGCAGGTGCCGGGTTTACAGCCGACCAAAGCTACGCCGTCGGCGCCCTTTTCAAAGGCTTTGAACAGCAATGATTTGCTGATTCGTCCGGTACACGGGATCCGGATCATCTTGACGTCAGGCGGAATATCTGCTTTCTGATCCTGAAGCGTCTGAAATGCCGTGTGGGGTCCCCAGTTACACAAGAATAAAATGATATTGAAATTACCCATGATTACCTTTTGCATATGTTCAGCTATCGTAAAATTATCGGCCTGTGACGGTCTGATTGCTATTTGTTTTTTGCCTCAAACGAAGTGCTCCTCAAGCGATAGCGGTCCTAAGTCCGCCCGCAGGGCGCTATCCTGGATACCGCGGCCGCTGCCTGGTCAGGATATCAGGATATGGCATTGAACATCATATCGTCTGCATCTGTAGTGTTTTTCCCCAGAAGTTCCTGCAGGGTCTGCTCCAGCATTTTCTGACTTCGATAGGGGCTGTCTGCCGCATTGGACGGACAAACGGAAATGCAGTTTCCGCATCCCTTGCACAATGCTTCGTCAACCGATGCACACCAGCCGCCGATCGCGTTACGGTTCAACGATACAGCCTTGTAAGGACACGCCCGTAAACACCGGCCACAACCCCGGCACAGCGTTTTGTCGATGACGACGGTAAATCCTTTATTCTGGCGAGGTCCCCTCGGCATGACTGCCGCAGCCAGAATAGCGGCTGCCGCGCCTTTCTTTCGTTTAGATACATTAACTCCCGGCGGATCTGACAAAAACAAGCCCGGTATGGAAGTCGCACCCGGATAAAAAAACGGAATGTCGGGAACCCCTTTTTTTTGGTATGAGACCTTGATTTGAACCGGAAGCCCCGCAGCCTGTCTAAAGGGGATGGCCTTGCGGGATTTTTCGCCCAGAATAACGGCGCCCACCTGAAAGGTCTGATGAAAGTCTCCGGATTCCATGTGAATCTGAAAATTGCCAAGGACACCGCTCATTGATTTAACGGCGGACTTATCAAATACGTGAATGTTGGGACGTTCCAATTCTTCGAGCACGGGTTTGCCCGGTAATGTGAACCAGAATACTTCTATACCGATTTTTGCCAGAGACAGAACGCTGTTGACCGATGATTCCGACCCTCCGATAACGGCTGTCGTGAAATTGTAATTTCTGGCCGGAGTGGCCAGCGCTTTCAGTGTTTTTGAACGGCGAATTGAACGCTCGATAAATCCGGAAAACCGTTTCATGGCAATCAGCGGATTGTTCTTGATCAGGCTGAGGACCTCTCCCCTTAAATTACAGGTTTCCACCATGGACCGGCTGATTCCTGTTCCGTCAAAAAGGAAATGCTTCAGACGGCTTCTTTGATCCGTGCATGCGCTACAGACAAAATTCAGAGGGCAGCATACACACGAGGCCAGAACCAGACGGGTGATTCCTTTTTCCCGGACGGTTCTCAATATCTGAGTTGAACCTTCGGGTGTGCAGGCTGCCGGAAGCTCTTCGGCGTGAATCACATCCTTCATGGATGTTAAATTGCCGATGTATTCGCTCATGCCATCCAGCCATCCCATGGAATCATTGCACCGGCAGACAAACACGCCGATTCGAATTTCTGGTGAAAGTCCGGGGTCCGGTGGGGAAAAGGAAATTCCATGGCCTTTGGGCCGGTGAGTTGTCTGCCCCAAAAGCGCCATGGCACCGGCTGCTGCCGCAAACCCTCGAATCATCATGGAATAAACATCCTGCGTTGATGTCCTGGGCCCGTAGGCACGGATGATATCTTCACCCTTGACGTTGGGAATGATGTCCGGATCGGCGATGATAAGGGCGCCGGCATGTTCGATGATTTCTTCAGGCTGCTGCCGATGATTGATTGCGCCGATCGCCTGACATACATCGACACACTCGAGGCATTCGGAACAGATGCCGCACTGAAGACATCTCTCTGTTTCCATGAGTACCTGAGGCTGATTTAACCCCAGCTCGACTTCGCAAAAGTTGGTTGTTCGCACACCCGGCTGACGTTCCGACATCATCGGGCGTGATTGAAACGGAATGTCCGTCGCGATTTCAGGAAAATCTCTGTCTTCAGGGCGGAGTGTCTCCGGCGCGCGCAATCGTTTTCCGCTCAGGTCTTGATGAACAATGCTGGCAGCGTTTTTGCCCATTGCCATAGCGTCGACCACA
>JAQTYS010000367.1 GCA_028688175.1 Methanothrix sp.
GAGATAATTCCAAAAAATGAATTTTTCGACTATGAGGCCAAATATCTGGGCGCATCCCAGGAGATTTGTCCTGCGCAAATACCCGCCGAACTCAGCGAGCGTATCATTGACATGACCCATAAGATGTACCGCTACCTTGGATGCAAGGGTGTTGTGCGTATGGACTATATTGTAAGAGGAAACGACATCTTTTTCCTTGAGATAAATACAGTACCGGGCATGACCGAAATGAGCCTTGTGCCTCAGCAGGTGAGAGCAACAGGTATGACAATAAAGGACTTTTTAACTAATCTTTTAGAATCAAGTTTAATGTAATGAAACTTAAAACAGCCCTTCTGGCAATAATATTAATCTCTTTTTCTGCTTCGGCTCAACAGAAAGTTTCCGGCAAAGTGATGGATGATAAGGGGAAGATTGTTGCAGGGGTTGTTGTTTCCGACGGCTATAATGTAATAAAAACAGATGTTAAGGGGGAGTACTCTTTTGAGACAAACCCAAAGGCAAAATTTGTATTTATATCTACCCCAAACGGGTATGAGCAGTCCGGAAGTTTTTATCAGAAGATTGAAGAAAAAGGCAAGTACGATTTTTTGCTAAAGAGGGGATGGAACCAATCCAACCGGTTTATCCACATGGGGGATACGGAGGCCAGTATTTACAAAGACTGGATGGACCTGCTCAAGAGGTACTTGTCGAACAACAAACCTGCATTCGTAGTTTTTAACGGTGATATATGTTACGAAAAGGGATTGAGACTTCACGCCCGCGAACTAACATCTGAAAAACTCGGCGTGAGAGCTGTTTTCACTCTGGGGAACCACGACCTTATTGCCGGTGCATACGGGGAAGAACTTTATGAGGAGTTGTTTGGCCCGGTCTGGTATTCTTTCAATGTTGGAGGAGTACACTTTGTGAATATCCCTGTTTTGTTCGGCGACAAAGTACCCCGCTATACCACAGACGAGATTTACAACTGGCTTCGCAGCGACCTCGAATCAATTCCTGCCGGCACTCCGGTAGTTATAATGGACCACCATCTGCTCGGATTTTCTGAAAACTTTCTTCTCAAGACAGCCCAACAGGAGCTGAACCTTCTTAAATACAACATTAAAGGTTATCTGTATGCGCACTACCATACAAATCTTTATCACAAGACACCTGTGGGAGGAGTTGCAACAATATCCACTATGTCTCCCAATAAAGGCGGCATAGACCATAGCCCATCATCTTTCAGGGTTATTGAGTTCAACCCGAAGGGCGATTTAAAGTCGCATCTGAAATATTCTCCAATAGAGAGGCATGTTGTTGCAAACGGATTCTGGGAGATTAATGTTCATGGATATACTCCAGTCGGATATATCAGGAAAACCCCTGAATCGGGATTCATGATTATTGCTAACATTTATGATACCCCAACTGAGGTGGAGAAAGCAGTTGTTTTAGTTGATGAAAAAGAGTATCCGCTTATTCAGAGAAGTTCATGGAGCTGGTTTGTCCGGTTGCCAAGCAATATTGTTGGCATGAGAGCTGCGGCGGGTGATGCGAAAATTCTGGTGAAGTTCTCGGATGGAAGTGTTGTGGTGAATCCTGTTGTCGTTAATTGTGGCTGGTTTGATAATTCAGTGTGTGGTGCCGCTCAACAGCCGGCAGGTGCTTCGGCAGCCGGAAGCCTCGCCTCCGCTCAACCGGTAATTAGCTGGGCAACAAACATGGGAGGAAATACATTTATGACATCTCCTCTGCTCGCAGGAAATCTGGTTATATCTGCAACAACCGATGACGATTCTGCCTCTGTGGCGGCAATTCATGCAATAGGCCGGACGTTAGGAGACATAAGGTGGAGCTTTAAAACAAAGAATTCGGTAAAGAATAATATGGCTCTCTGGGAAGGTGTAATATTTGCCTGTGATGTAGAAGGAAATGTCTATGCAATAGACGCTGCAAGCGGAAAGCTAAAGTGGTCGAAGGCACTCAGGCAAAACAGCGTACATCCGGTTTATACTCAGGGAGTCGTTGTGAGCAACGGCGTAATTTATGCCGGTCAGGGAAACTTCCTTACTGCCCTGCAGGCTTCGGACGGCAAGGTTCTTTGGGTAAACGAAGCATGGAAAGGCGGAGTCTCTACAGTTGCCTCTCCGGTAGTGGATGAAAAGTCGGGAGTACTTCTCACTGCTGCATACTGGACAGGACGCTTTGCACACGACATAACTACAGGAAAACTGCTTTGGGAAAAGAGAGACGATGATACACGCATATCCGACAACTCTCCAGTAGTATTCGGAGGACACTTCTTTTATGCATCTCCGGGATACATAACAGAGGTCGACCCGAGAACAGGCGAAGAGAATCTGAAGTTCAAAATCAGCTATGTGATAAACAGCAATTCACGCCCTCTGGTAACAGATAAATACTATATCACCGGCACAGCAGACAAGGGTGTTGTTGCGTTTGACAGAACTGCCGGGTATAAAGAACTCTGGAACTTCAGGACAAATCCTGCAATCTTCTATACTGCGCCATATACCAAGGACTTTCAGATGACAGTTGAAAGCGGTGTTGCCCTAAGCGGCAACGAACTCTATTTTGGAGCCAATGACGGATTCCTTTACTGTGTGGATGTCCGCAACGGAACGTTCCGCTGGCGGCTCAATCTGGGTGCTCCAATCCT
>JAQTYS010000368.1 GCA_028688175.1 Methanothrix sp.
GTAAGCAAATAGCCCAGCACTCCAAAACTGCCGGCAGGAGCCTCCGTCCCAAAAACAGGGGCACCACGGGTTTGCAGGGCCGAGGCGGAAGGATAGGCGGAAGCGGAAGACGCAACTGCGGTAGAAGCTGTTTCTGAAAAGGATGACTTCAAAGATGTATTGACAGACTTGCCTGGGGTGTTCTCGCTAAGAGGCACCTCCACTGTTTCCCAGTCGCTCTCCATCAGTCCCTTTGTCAGGGCATTTTCTGTGGTATTGAAACCGATGGCACCGGAAGCGACATCACCGGAAGAGCTACCGGACGAGAGGTCGTCATTGTTACAGCCTGCCAGAACAAGGCAGATCAGTAAGACGGCAGATACAAATCTATGAAGAACTCGTTGCATCAGGTATGAATTTTTGTTGGTACATGTGACCGGGAGGGGACATCCAACCCCGCCCGGCCTGAAACTATGAAATATGGAATGAAAGAAATCAATCCTTACAAAGCAACATCAGAATTGGCTGACCAGTCGGTCGTGGTAGCACTGAAACTGACAGCATTCAGGGTGATGGTCATTTTGTAGGTGATGGCACTGGCTGAGGTCCACGTCTTTCCGGCAACAACAGTCAAATCCTTAAGCAACTTGTTGCTTGTAAAGTCGTAAGTTGTACCATCCGCATAAGTAATGGTATATTTGACTTCCAAGGCTGCGTCGGCAGATGCAGCATAATCTGCAGGAACCATCATCAGGTAGGAATTGGCCAGAACCATGTTCTTGTCGGTCGTAGTGGATACAGAGCCATTGTCAACCAGATTCTTCAGATAATCCAACGTAAAGGTGGATGTGAAAACGGTAGGGGTGGTCTGCGACCAAGATCCACCTTCAGCTGCAGTGAAGTCACCCGTGCCGGCGACGTTCTTCAGGCTGATGCTGGTGATGCGGATGTAGGTGCCGTTGGCTCCATAATCGGCGGCCAACTTGGCGGTAAAACCAATCTTTGTCAGCGCATGGGTGAAAGAGAAGCTTGCAGTACCATCGGCTGATGTCTTATTGACAGCCGAAGCAAGCATCAAATCAGCCTGTTTGACCGGATCGGTATTGACGGCATAAGACACAGCAGGAAGAGTTGCTATCGCTGAAGATACTGCCGCAGGAGTGATGGTGCTCACACCGGCCGGAAAAACGGCAAAAAAGCTGACATAACCTGTTGATGGCCAATAACGGAGTGGAAAATAAGAATACGTCGAAGCGTCCGTTTTCGTCACTGTTTGCCTCATAAAGTTCGGATAAGCAGTAGCAGCTGTCAGCGTAGATGAAGTGTTGTATCCAATCACCAGAAAATCCCCATCCACGGGAAAATCTATACCTGTTACCGGTGTTCCCTTAGTTGCTTTTCCCACAAAAGTGCCGAAACTGATGGCATTGACATTCCCTGTTCCACCAGCGGTGTTCTCTTCTTGTGTGCAACTCGTCATGGCAAAAGCCGCCAAGCCTAATAAAAAAATAGATCTTTTCATAAAAACTGTTTTTAGGTCGATAAATAGAAAAATTAAGTTTAATACATGAAATAATTACAAAGGCACATCTGCATCCGTATTTGTCCAGTCATTGACTGTGGCATTAAAACCGGATCCTGTATTTCCGTAGACGTCTTCCACCACGATGGAATCCGCTATAGTTATAACCAGACCGGTGCTCAGATCCACCTTTAGTTGATCGGTTATGTTAAAATCGTAATATTTGTTCTCTCCATTGATCAATGTCAGGGAAAGCCGGAAGATGTTTTGCTGCGGAAGAGTCCGGCTCATACCGAATATGCGCATGATTGCGGAAATGTAGTTGCTGCTTTTCTGTCCGAAATCGAAGGCCACAGCCGAAGAGGTGACCGGAAGGCTGTCCTTTCCCGGAAAGTAGCTCCCTGCCACGCCACTGATGTACCCCCTACTTGAGGATACGTTCTTTAGCCCGACTATTTTTACCAGAATCCGGGAATCAAAAACCCTGGCCTTCGGAGCGGCCTCAATGTCTGCAGAAGTCCCGTTTCCCAACACCTGATAATCCTTCAGTAAATAGGTATAGAACATATCCGGCATGTTAACGATGTTTTGTTCGGGAAAACTTTTGGTATCTCCAGCTTTCAACAGCAAACTTGTATAGGCTTCTATCGTGGAAAGGCTTTCGGTGTTCTGCAACCTGGCATATTCGGTGTCATTGTTGAAGAGCAAAACCGTGTATTCACCTACAGGAACCAAAACAGAACCACCGGTAGCGGACAGGTTGTACACATGGGGAGTAGAACCGTCGGTTGGGAAAAAAATGGCACGGACGCCTTCGGGCACAGTGATGGTGTCAGGCCAGAGAACGTTGATATCCACCGTTTGCGTTGTCCCGTCATAATATAAATCCTTGCGGCAGCTGCTTGCCGACAGGCATAAAAAGACCAATATGGAGACGAAAACAACTTTTCTCATTTTCTGTACCATTATCTATCCCCTTTAGTTTGCTTATTTACACTTTTACGCCATTTCCAGACCAACGATATTTTTGCTTTGGTTGGCCCTATATAGTTGAGATGCTCCGTCGACTGGTAGACACAGCGACCGTCAATGGGAAGGTATTTCCTGTATTGGGTGGACAAGTAGCCTACACCCAAGCCCAGTTCCAG
>JAQTYS010000369.1 GCA_028688175.1 Methanothrix sp.
TTCCTCTTCGTGGTATACATCAAAGTCAAAGGTCTCATATGAAGACCAATCAGTTATGCTAAGTCCCCCATTATCATGGGACAGCTTAATGTTCGGCCAATCAACATTCGGTGCAAAGGTAACCTGCATAGAGTAAATGCCCTGCGACGAAAACCTATCTGAAATGGCGGATTCAACATTCTGGAATTTCCACTTCCCAAGTTCCTCACGTGTCTCAAGGTAGCTTATTCTCTGCCGATAGGTTTCTACCCGGCCTCTTCTTGGCGCGATTCGTTTCGTTACTGTGTTTATCTTGTTATCCTTCACTACCTTGATATTGACGTCGTAGACATCCTCAGAGGATGGTAGCTTGATCACGGCCTTGTCTCCATCCGTCGCACAGACTTCATCATCAATAAGCAGCGTCGCTCCAGGTTCAACATATACGGTGAGCACCGGACCATCGGCCGCTAGTTGATCAACTTCAACAAGGTACTTGGGGCTCTTGTCTAGACGGACGATTTCATGTGCTACTTCCCTTCTGATTTCAAGTAGCTCCGCAGGATCCTCGTTATACGATTTTACGGATGAGAACAGTCTATTGAAATACGGTTGCATAGCTTCTTCTGTATCGAAATCAATACCTAATTCTTTCGCCACCGCTTCCATTCTTCTCTCGAGAAGCCACAAGTACTCGTAGTCTTCGTTACCGTCCCGAATTGCCTCTAACCGGATGCTGCCTATGGGCCCATTTATCCCATATTCGGTTCCGGGATATACTAAATACCCATCACCATTCGCACCTGGAAATGCCAATGGATCATTCCAGATATCCCTACTGATGTATCCTTTATCGAGGTCATACTTCTGGTAGATATTGACGGCCCAATAGAGGTTTCCCTCGACATTATGGGCTTTTTGCATCCACGAAAGGATTCTTGCTCCGATCAGATAGTCGTCGATATGGTAGGAGGGAAACGGTCTTTTGGGATTGACGCAAGTGTACCACCAGATGCTATTGTCATTCTTTTGCTGCAACTCACGTGCTACTTGCGGATACTCGCCCATCCACGAAGTGAGAATCGTGCACCAAGTGTTTACCGAATCCATAACTGCTTCATTGATATCCATAGTTACAAGATGCTTTAGTTCCGGATCTATACTCTTTATTTTCTTGCCAGTCTGGTTTATTGAGTCAAACATCGAAGGTGTCGGTTCATCTATAACATAGAAGAAACCTTTTTCTAGAAGACCCTTGTCTTTCAGTTTCTTAACTAGTCGATGGGTCCTCATTAAATCAGTATAGTATGGTATTCGATAACTGGTTACTCTCGGATCGTTTATGTATTGCTCCGCTGTGCTCACATAACCATCCATATATCTGTCGTCTATAGGCAAATCCATCGACGATATGCGATAGTCGAGAAAGAAATTGTAATAGTTGCGTAGTAGCTCATAAAACTCTTGGCTTCCTCTATATATACCTGGGTGCCCAACAAGAAGTTGATCCCACCATGTAGCAGACGAAGTCTTACTATGATTCTCGTCTGGCAGCTCAAAATCCCATACACTCAGTCGAATTGGCAGGGATTCCTCAATACTATCACCGCTTATGTTTAACGTTCCCTCATACGAACCAGCAGGTATCCCTTTGGGGATTTTAACGGTTAACCAGACTCCTTGATTCACCCCGGCTTCCACGTCGAAGTAGGAATCCGCCGTTATCGGGATCAAGGCATCAGGATACCATCCCGGAGGGAAATCAGTTGTCGGTGTCGTAATCTGCATATAGTGCTGTTTATAGACGCTAATGTGCTCAGATGATATCACCGCTCCCTCATCGACAAGGTCACTAATACTCACACTAACGTTGCTGAGCTTGGAATCCATAGCGCGGATTATCACCTGAGCGCCCTCATATTCGTTCTTTGCCGCTTCCAAGTTGATTGCCATGTTTCTCTCTTGCGGTGGCAATTGGTCTCGCAGGATCTTCTGACAGTTGTTAGCAACCCAGACACAGTAAGATCCTTCGTCCATACAAAACGCACTAGTACTAGCTAGTAAACACGCAAGCATCATCACAGAGATTAGTCCCCTTTTCATAAGCTTTCCTCCCTGAAAATCAATTTCAGCTATTGCGGTGCAGGAAATGACACTACTATATGCAACAATATGTTCAGGTCCGCTAATTGAAGGACCTTTTAGTATATCTTGCCACTATCAGACCAGTAGGAATATCAAGGATCAGCCACATTTGTTAAGTCAGATATCTAGACTCTAACATCATGCTCCTTACTATGCAACCGTTTAGCGTGCAACGTTTCTCTTGCTGTGAACAAAAACCCTAGTATATTTAGTATAGGATGGATGATCCTTCTTGTCAAGACAATTACCACAAGATTTGCGGACCGTTTTGACCCTTCAATAGCGTATTTTAGATGCACTCCAAGATGTGAAACCATGGTTCCAATCAGATCAGTGAATGGAAAAACAAAATGCGTGAGTGAAATCCACCGGAATAGATGCCAATAAGAATAACTACGCCGGGCTAAGACCACTTGAGCTAATTGTTTGCCACATCACCATTAGCTCCAGCAGACGAATTCTAGGAGTTCGAGTGTGCAAAGAAAATGTATAATTGCTCTTTGGTTTCCGAGAAGACTACTAC
>JAQTYS010000081.1 GCA_028688175.1 Methanothrix sp.
GAAAGGCGATGCAGGCGTCTTCATTTCCCGAAAGTCCTGGCAGATACGGATCCGAAGAGTACTCCAGCATCTTGTAGACGGGACGGGTCTGTCTGCCGAAGAGCTTGATGTCGCGGGAGAAGGAAATAGCCCCGGCATCGGATCCGATCTGCAGGATATGACGATTGATGCCTATCAGTTGACCGCGTGCCATGTCCTGTAGATCTCCCACTGCCCCCACCATCGCCAAAGCTGCCAGATCATCATTGCCCCCCGGTGTAGATGCCAGAGACCTGGCCAAAAGAAAAGAGGTTCCGCTGCCGGAGAGTTGTGTTGCACCATCCGCACCTACCAGATGGGGATTGATATGGGCCATGGGACGGGCCTCGCCGAGGGCAGGCTTATGATGATCGGCAATAATTGCCGGAAGGCGATGGTCGCATATCTGCGCAGCCATTCCGCTGCCAAGATCGGTGAATATGACCAGGTCGGCCCCATAATCTGCAACCTCGCTTAATGCAGTCTCATCAAGCTGGCGGAAAAACTTGGGCTGAAAGTCCAAGCCGCGCCTCACCAGAGCGGTGCAGACAATAGCCGCTGCTGTGAGCCCGTCAGCATCCACATGAGAGACAACAAGAAGATTCTTCTTGGTCTTGATGACCTCTGCAGGGCTCTTGCACAGCTCACAAAGCGCGCGAAACTTCCCGGTGATTTCCTGGCTTTCTGGCATATCTGTCATAATTCTATGGGAGTGTCCAATAAACCTTTGCCGTGCAGAGCGAAACTAATCATTTGTAAGGTTAATCTTTGCGGCCCATTTCGTACCCAATAGGCGAAAGCTTCCTGGGATTATTCTCATCTGGGGATAGTCGCGCATAGTAATCTCATGGGCGACTGGTGCTTTTGTGAAAAAGAATTGGTCTTCGATGGAGACGTTCTCGGAGTTATTGCTGGAAAAAACATATTTGTTAACAACCTCTCCGCTTCCCCTTATCCTTCCTGTGGCCTGCGTGCTCTCATCGGATCCCATTTTATAATCGGTCATTACTGTTCCAGTGCCTACAACGTTATGGCTGTAATCAATATCCATATTTGTAGAGGCAGCATATGCCCCTGCTATCATCATTAGAGCTAGAAGCGGCAAAGCTAGGGGTGGCAGTACACAATTATGCGGGAGCGA
The DNA here is from genome assembly GCA_028688175.1 of Methanothrix sp. Classification (GTDB taxonomy): domain Archaea; phylum Halobacteriota; class Methanosarcinia; order Methanotrichales; family Methanotrichaceae; genus Methanothrix. The sequence continues at coordinate 1,160 of JAQTYS010000081.1, forward strand.
ATGAGCAATACTCTTTTTCATGGTGGTTGGTTAACGGCACTTGATTCATGTCTGCCTTCTCTTTATCCTTATTTAAGTCTGCGCAAGCATCATATGGCAGAGAAAAATAACAAACACTCTCATGACAGCTCAAGAGACAGCGTCGTCATTTAGCCAGCTGGACATCGCACCCACAGCCGCTCATATTTTGGGTCTGCAGCTCCCCAAGCCAGACGGCCATCCAATTGATCTTGCGCTGGCCTGGGGATGCAAAAATGTCGCCATCATTATCATCGACAGCCTGGGATATGATCTATTAAGATGGCTCTTGCCTTCTCTGGAGAACATGAGAGAGCTGAGCACTGTAGGACACCTCTTTCGCATAACGGCGGTTTCCAATCACACTACTCCGGCCATCGCCAGCATACTGAGTGGACTGCTGCCGGAGCACCACGAAATTTTCGATAAGGCGGGCGCAAAAGAGTCTCGCATCCTCAGCCTGCCGGAGATCGCAGCCATTTCCGGCCAAAGTTGCGCCGTGATAATGGAGCAAAACGGAGCCGACGTCTATCAGGGCTTGGTCGAGATGGTGCACGGCATATCGGACCGCATCCCGCCGCAAGACTTTGATCGAGAGGCTTGCCGCATGACCTGCCTGGCACTTCAAGAGAGGCCCAGGCTTCTTGTCTCCTACTTCATAGGAATAGATAAGAGCGTTCACCTGGGCCAGGGGAAGGAAGGGATAAAGAAAGCAGCTTTGCTTATTGACCGCTGTATTGGCGAGATCGTTAGGGCGGCAGATGAGGAGACTCTATTCATCATCTGTGGGGATCATCCTGTACACGCCGGGCCGCTAAAAAGAACCAGAGGACCTTACTGTGTGGCTATGATCATGGCTTTGGGGAAGAGCCCCCAAATGAGAATCTAGCGGGCTTTCGATAAGTTTAAATGCCCAAAGCAGATAATGCAAGTCCAATGGATGAAGATCTTTCTGAGGTTTTTCAATTAATTGTCGAAGATGAACGCAAGCGCAGATATCTCAAGGAGGTCGGCGACTGGCTTGTAGAGGAATACTTCGAACTTCGTCAAGCATCATGAACCATTTATAAATTTCATGCTTTTCTTTTATTTAAATTTCTTAGCACGTTGCGCGGCAAATTCGCGCGCATTAATTCTCCATTATTTGAGAATAGAGCAGACTTTCTGGCATTTTTTTCCACTAATTACGCATCGGTAGGTTGTTGTGAAATGGTTTCACAGGGGTAAACGACCCTCCGCGCATAGGCATAAGACTTACTGATGGTTATTATTATGATAGTATTCGCCTGAAAATTCTTTTCACAACATATTATAATGAGTTTTCCCGATCTTAAGCATACCTTGTGAAATACTATTCTGAATACTATTAGGGCTTTATTTCGAAAAATAGCTTCAAATGATAGTTTTAAGCTATTAACCACATCTACCAACTATCAGAAAGGTTTATATATCTCAAAATCCAGGTAAATATTGTGCCAGAATGGCCAGACAACCTGTCTGAATACATCGGATAAGGTGGCTAAAGAGGGCTTATTCGTCTGAGGGGATGGATGGACCTTGGCAATATATCAATGCAGTAAGAGAAGCATACTGTGAAAGCATAACGTCACTGTAAGGGATGGCACGAGGGGTAGCAATGAAGGGGAAAATCGAAGCCTAGAAAGGCATTTCGAAATTCTGCAAAATGTGCTTCACAGTAATAGACTTTCTCGCATATGGCACAAGGGGTAGCGAAAGGGAGTTCGTATCGGATATAGACAATACGCCTGTACACAGATTGTTCACTGTCGGAAAGGGACGACAAAATAGCTCAGTTATGGTGCAGACGATGGATTCCTTGGCCGATAAAATCTTTGTTGTTGGAAAGGGACGGCAATAAAGATTAGAAGGGAACGGCGAAGGCAAGAGATCTGATACGAATTGTTGGAGGCCGGGATGTGAACGAATGGCAATTGTCTACTGCTGTATTTCACAACCGGCCTAAAATCGGGGATGGCACGAGAATTAAAAGAGGGTAAAAATATGAGAGGGCATATTAAATTATTTACGCTGCCTATGAATCTGGATAGAGCCAGGCAATATAAGAATGCAGCCGAATCGGAAGACGCCTGCTTTGGCACCTGCCGAAATGAAGTCTCCTCTTTGCAACATATATTCCTCCCATCTTTGAAGATAACATCCGGTAGATGATGAAGGAAGAGGATTTATATGAGGATCCGGATAGAGATAGAAGACAAGGGCCTTAAGTCCTCCCATGAGTTTGAGTCGCAAAACATGGATGGAGAGGCCTTAAGAGACAGAATCATTGGCTTTCTGTCAGCTTCCGGTGTCTTTGAGAATAGAGGTGAGAGCATTGCATCAGCCATGTCTTCTCGTGATTACAGCAGCGGAACGCTCATGGATCGACTGGAAAGCTTCATTCGACATGAGTTTACCAATACCTGGTTCACAACTCAGGAATTAAGAGAGCGATACGAGACAGTAGCCGATGATATAAAGCTCTCCACAGTTTCAACCTATCTATCCCGCATGAATCATGATGGTCTGCTGGATAAAAGAGGAAATAGAAACAACCGGCAGTACAGATTGATGGAGATTGTCGACGAGGGAATGGCATCGCATCATAATTATCAACGCTCTGAAATGAAAAGAATTGAAAGCAGATGAGAAATAGCCAGACCGGAAAAAGAATCTTATGGATCTTTCCCACCACCTATACATTCTTTACCAAAGATTTTCCGGTCAGGCTCCTCTGCTTAAAACAGCAAACATTAAGCATTTAGACGAGCTTGAGTTAGATTGATGGCGTACCGGGCGAATGTATTATTCTCATCCATCTCCAAGACATCTTTAAAAGCCCTAAGAGCTTCTTGGTAATTATTCTGGGCCACCAATGTCAGGCCCTGGCAATACAAAGCATCGATATTTTGCGGCTGGAGCAAAGCAACGCTCTGAAAACTCTGCAAAGCCTCTTCGAACTTTCCCGACTGATTTTGCGCTATCCCCAGTCTCATCCAGGCGTCTGCGTCCTGAGGATTTAGACGGGTTGCATTTTGCAGCGCATCAACCGATTGACTGTAGCGGCCCAAAGAATAGTACACCTGACCCAGATTATACCATACCTCTTCATGAGATGAATCGGCTATACATGCTTTTTCCAGGCTCACTGCTGCCTCATCATACCGGCCAATAGAGGCCTGCATACTTCCCAGATTGGACAGGACAGCATAGTCTCCCGGATTTGCAGATACAATCTCCTGGAAGCATTTTATGGCTGCAGAGATGTTGCCTAGAGCTGCTAACGCCAGACCCTTGCCCTGCAATGCATCAATATCAGATGGGTTAAGGCTCAGGGATCTATCGAATAAAGGCAGAGATTTGTTGTATTCTTTTTGGGCAGCGAGAGCATTGCCCTGTCCCCAATAGCCATGCCCGCTGGGACTTAACTTTGTAGCCTGTTCATAATAGTAAAGAGCATCACTGTAGCTCTCTTTTTCATAGAGCACGTCACCCATTCCCAGGAGGGCGGCTATGTTTTTCGGCTCAATGGCAAGAGCCCTCTCATAGCTTTGCCTGGCGAGATCATAATCCTTGCCGCAGAGAAGAGTGTTGCCTTTTCCAGCCCAGGCAGCCGCGTTATCATCATCTCGCGATAGGGCCTGATCATAGAGTTGTTTTGCTGATTCGCAGTCATCCAATGAATAATGAATCTCGGCAGCTCCCAGCAATGCTCGAATATTCTGCCGGTCGATTTGCAGAGCTTTCTCATACAAGGGCAGCGCCCTATCAAAGATCCCATTAAGCCGGAGTGCATCTGCTTTGCCCAACATTGCCCGCATATTGTCAGGCTGCAAAGTTAGGACCCGGCCAAAGACAATCATTGCACCCGAGAGATCGTTTTGCTCCAGGATCATATCCCCTTTGCTCAGCAATGCTGCAATATTATCCGGGTCATGGAGGAGTGCCTGGTCATAGTAGCTCAGAGCCTGCTCTCTGTCTTCTTGAAAATAGAGTGCCTCTCCAATTCCGCGCAGAGCCGGGACGCTTTTAGGATCCTGGGCCAGAGCACTGGTAAAGCAATCCTGCGCGCCTGGATATTCATGCAGTGCTAGAAGGCAGTATCCATTGCCAAGCAATCCCCGGAGATCACTGGAATCAATTTTTAACGCCAGCGAAAATGCCTGTAAAGAGGAGTTATAGTCCTGCCGGGCATAGAGAGTCTCAGCCTTTCCCAGTATTGATGCCAGATCACGGGAGTTATACAGGAGTGCCGCTTCGTATGACTCTAACGCAGCATCGTATTCCTGGAGAGCAAAGTGGGCATCGCCCATTCCCCGCAAGGCAGCCACATTTCTCTTTTCGTTCGTCAACACCCGGGAAAAGCATTGCATTGCCTCCTGATACTTTTTCAATTGCAGCAAGATACTGCCTTTGCCAAGCAAAGTCTGTGTATTATTATCATCCATCTCAAGCGCCTTATCATAGCTTTGTAGGGCGCCGTTATTGTTTTGCAGCTCTTCTTGCACCTTTGCCAAATCATTCCACAATGTGATATTCTCCGCATCCAGGCGCAGAGCAGAATCGATGAATAGCCCGGCCATCCTATATTTCCCCATTGTAGCCAGGATGTGTCCTTTTAACGCCAGGGCCGGGACGCTGGACCGGTTGATCTCTATTGCTTTGTTGAGGCTCTCTAAAGCCAGAGAATACGAGCCGTTCATGCTTTGCTTTCTTGCCAGCTCAAAATAGCGGCTGAATTCTGATGCCTCCTCGACCTCTTGCCGGGAAGCATTTCCTGATTCGGATTCGTTCATTTTGGTAGCAAGTGCTGCCGATGCCTTCTCTTTTTCAGCCAGCGCGGCCGGGTCCAAGGGCAAAAGGACTAGGGCAGTCTCGTAACTTTTGATCGCCTCAGAGAAAAGACCATTGTCCCGGAGCTGATCGCCTTTTGCCGTGAGTGCCTTGACCATACCGGAGACTGCCTCACCATTTCTCGGAGCCAGGCGGGATGCCTCCTTAAAATTATCTAGTGCCAGTGAGACATTTCCTGCGGACAAAGCTTCTTCGCCCAGGCCTACCAGAGAGCGCGCCGCTCCCTCCTTGCTCATCTCATCGGATGGATTACCGGTAAGAATCTCGTTATAGCAGGCCAGAGCCTTCTTAAATTGGCCCAGGCTTCTTAAAGCGTCTGCCTTTTGCATTAGCATCTGGGCATTTTGCGAATCGAGTTTTAGAGCCTCGATGCTGTTATCATAAGCCGCCTCAAATTTGCCTTTTTGGAATAGACTCGAGCCTTCTGCGAGGAGCACTCTGACCTGGCCAGCCTTGCCGGCGTCACTCTGGCCATAGAGTGAGGCGTTCTTGAAGCATTGCATTGCCGTCTCATAGTTTTCCAGGGCAAGGGAAGCATTGGCCATGCCCAGCCATGCCTCGGCCAGGTTTGACTGCAGGGCCAGGGCCCGCTCGTAGCTTTGTCGGGCATCCTCCCACTCACCAGCCAGCTCTTTGGCCTTACCGTCCTCCTGCCAGAGCTGCGCATTTTCATTATCTCTTTTCAGTGCATTGCCAAAGCACAGCTCGGCCATTTTGTATCGGCCCTGCCGGGAGAGTGCTGTACCTTTGCCACCCCAGGCTGATGCATTTTCGGGATCGATCTTTATAGCCCGGTCAAAGCTTTCGATGGCCTGCAAAAAGCTGCCGTTTAAGAGAGATGCCTGGCCTCTCTCCAGCCAGTAGGCGGCAGTATCTTGAGGTGCCGCGAATGCAGGAAGGAATAGTAGCAGCATACAAGCCAGTATAGCGCAAGAACGCGCCTGGGACGGGGTGGAAAAGGACTTTTGCAAAGCAATCATTATTCTCATAGAATTGCAGATGGGATATATTTCCAGCGCCCTTGAAGATAGGGTAAACTAAATAAAACTGTAATGCTAAACAAAAACTGTCCTAAATATTATCAGCATTTTAGGAGATGATGTAATTGAAAAGAATGGTTTCTATGGCGAAGCTTTACCTGATAATAATGGTATTAGTAGTATCGATCCTTTCCATAAGCGCAGTCGCTATGGGTGAGGACAGTCATAAGGCAATAACACAAGATCTCATGAAATTAATAGAGAATAATCCAGAAATCGGGGTCATGTTGGAGGAATCTATTGCCAAAGCTAAAGATATAAATCCCGATCGTCAGACAAATCCCGCGCAGAACTTATCTGAATACTACGATTTTATCGATAGTGCATCTGATTTAATCCCACAAGATGTATTGAATGATCCGGCCAATCTCACACGCGATCAAATACTGCAAAGCATCTGCTACTTCTATTTCCTGGTTGACCAGCCCCTGCCGCAGCTGGAAAATATGAGCCTGTTCAACAACACCATTCAATATTACGAACCGTTCTCCGTGTGGCTGCGCAGTTTTGCTGATACCTGGGGAATGTTCCTTGATACTGAAGAGTCATGGAATAATGAGACATACCAGCAGTTTTATGACGATCCAATCTATGGTTTGCAGGGACCATGGTATGAGTCTTCGTCCAATTGGAACACTTTTAACCGGTTCTTCTCCAGATACCTGGCATCACCTGATCAGCGGCCTATCGCTTCGTCAAACGACACCAGTGTCGTCGTTTCGCCGGCTGATTCCGTCCCCCAGGGAACGTGGCCAATAGCAAGCAACTCAACCATTCTGGTGGATGGCGGATTGCAGGTCAAGCTTGGGCGTTATTTCAATATCGAGGATCTGCTCGGCAATGACAGCGAGTACAAGGATGCCTTTGCCGACGGCGTGCTCACCCACACCTTCCTGAATGTCAATGACTACCATCGCTATCATTTCGCGGTTGGTGGAAAGATTGTGGACAATAGGTCTATAACGGAAAATGTGGCTTTAGAGGTTAAATGGAATTCGACTGGAAAGAAGTATGACCCAATTGACTCGACCGGTTGGCAGTTCTCTCAGACGCGCGGCTACGTAATAGTGGATACAGGAGAATACGGTCTGGTGGCGCTCATTCCCATGGGCATGGCCCAGGTATCTTCCGTCAACTTCGAGAAAGGAGTTGTTGTTGGATCCGATCATGAGAAAGGTGACATGCTCGGCAATTTCCTGTTCGGAGGGTCCGATTTCGTCATGCTCTTCCAGAAACAAGCAGGATTTGAACTGACAGCAACGCCCGGTGTTCACATTCTGATGGGCGAGAAGTATGGAGTGATGAAGGGAACAGCTGAGTAAAACAGCTAGTGACTGAACCGAAATTCAAAGTCAAGAATGCGGCGCAGCCCCTAAGGCAGCAGATTGCAGCGGGTTTCCGTCGCCGTTTTTTCTCTCAAATCCATGTGCGAGCGAGAGTCCAGCCTCACACGCGGGAGCGCAAGGGCACGCCCGCCGGAAGGATGCTGGCATGCTCACTTTTAAATGTATATTATTATAATAATGTTACGTCGACAGGATCGCCGTCTTCCAGCCCCAGCGCTCGGCGCAGCTGCACAGGCGCTATAACCTCGATCAGATCCGGCGGATAGCGGCTCCTCTCGGGCCGGACCACAGCGGCCTCGATCCCGTTCAGCTTGATTCGGTAGCATTTGCACTCACCAAAAGTTCGGCCCTCCTCAGCAAAGCCCTCTATTTTGATTGCCTCTTGCTCCGCCGGGAAGTGTCCATCCAAGAGCACGTTCAGGGTGCCGGGGAAGGGGACGAAGCCCAGGCGCTCCTGAAACTGGCGGCTGTAGCCCTCACGGGTGAGGAAGTACTGAGCCTGACCGAGACCTGATAGGATTTTTCCGCGCATTACATCATCAATTTCATCTAATCACTACTTCATATACTTCCTGTTTTGGTAGATCTGTTTTATAAGTTAATGATTATTAAAATTATAAAAAATATGATTAGTAATATAAACAATCTACGGCGCATCAAGCCAGGAACGAGCATATGCCAACCACATATCCCCACCACATCTTCCCTCGACCAGAGATTTCAGATCACAGGTACTTCCATCTGAAAATGCACATAGAGTAATATCACCATAAGGCGTATGAACGCTCTTCAGACTGCCTCCTCTCCCCCGGCAGATCGATTCGGATGATTGCGTCCACATGGCTTCGGGTTCTGAGACATATACCGGCAAGATATTTGTCTTTAAATGTGGGCTGCAAGTTCCCTGGAAAAATGCCTGGGAATCGCACCAGCTCTTATCCGGAAATACGCACATTCCTTGACCGTCATTAACACCTGGGGATGAACTGTAAAGATAGCCTGACTTAACGCAGTAGGAGCGTGCCTGATCGGCAGAATCCTGAGCAATGCCGGCAAGCATGCTCGAGGACAGAAATGCCAGCATGCAAAGGCAGATGAGAATATTCTTGAAGAATTTCATCTATTTATCCCTCCGATTATGGCTCCACCAGTCCAAAGATTGCCCATCTCCAGTCAGCACCCTTCGTGCGGGGAGAATAATTCTGGCTCTCCATAGGAAGTTCTATTTGCACGCTCTCACCGAAATTGCCATAATCGGTTCGCTCCTTCAGAGTCGAATGTATGGTAAAGTCTTGCTCCTCAATATTGAGGATCGAGGGTGTTAGTGTCAAGCTGGAGTTAATTTCAATTCTCCTGAGCTGTGAGGTCTGTTTGGAGACCCAGGCTGTGACTGTGACATTGCTGTTGCCTGAAATTGAGGTATTGTCCAGGTCAAAGTCCTTGTTGTCGAATTCGTCCGGCATTGGGAATGGTGAAGAGAGATAGGCGGCATAGATCTGCGTTCCCAGGATGTTTTCCTTGATCAAGGGAATCGGTTCTGCCGCAATTATGTAGCATTCTTCACCATCAATGTTCTTTGCGCCTGTGATCGAAAGGTTGCTGTAGATCAGGAGCGCCACTTGACTGGGAAGCTCGTTATAGTCCTCCATAATCGCATCCGGATCATTGACGATAAATTGGGTCCAATTATCCCCCTCTTTCCAATGTTCAGTGCCGTTTAAGAAGTATCCCTGCCAGTAGAGGACTTGCCCGGTTTCATTATCTGTAAGCTGATGGCTCCACCAACCGGACTGCGATGTCAGGTTCACTTTACCGTTTGTGTCTTTGACCGCTGCAAACTCATCCTGGAACGATTCATTGCTGTAGATGATAGTGCTTTCTGCAGAGCGGGTGTAAGTATACGTGGTGAGATTGTCCGCGGATGCAGTCATCATCTGCTTGAGCTGATCAACGCTTGCATCCTCTGCAAAGACGATAGGCAAACTTAACAGAGAAATGAAAGCGATTATCATCAGAACATTTTTCATGCAAAACCTCCAAGAGTAGATGCGCGCAACTTGGCTATAAATAT
>JAQTYS010000370.1 GCA_028688175.1 Methanothrix sp.
CCACCGCGACCATTGCACCTTTTTGCAGAGCCGGACCCTCCACATAGCTCATAGTGCCATGCTTCTTGGGCTCCTTTCGCACAATCAGGCCCGATAAGCCTCTCTTTTGAATATGGCTTAGAACCGAAATGGAGGATACAATGGGGTCCGCACCCAGGGTAAGACCTGCCACCGCAGAGACCTCCTGCCGGATCATCTCCAGCATGAGATTGCCGGTAAGGTAGGCTCCCTCCGGGCTTAATGTTACGCGCTTGCAGTCCATGTAATAATCGCTGATTTTGCCTGAGGACAGGGTGACCGGCCTCACCTCAAGGGACTTGTCCTTGAGCAACTCTAAGAGCCTCTCTCTATCATTCACTCATTATCGCCCTCTTTTATGGGAATTGCATTGGCTATAATTCTTGCGACTTTGCGGGGCTTTCTTTGCGCCGCTTTTGATTTCCGCCAGGGTGCCAAGGTCGGTTCCGTCCAGCAGATAGAGGCGCGCATTCTCCCAGTCGGCCATAGCTAAAAGCGGACCGCGCATCTCCTCAACCGGCTCGTTGAGTGGCAGTCCGCCGCAAAGATGGTTGAAGGCTGGGGCGACTATGATCTCGCTATCCCTGGCAAAACCGTAATGCTCTTGCATCGCGCGACTTAAAAGCCGCGTCTTTGCCCAAACGAAGCGCGAAGAAGAGTGGCCCAGAGGGTCTTGGAGCCTTATTGCCGGATGCAGGTGCCCCGCTACCAGGCTTTTCGCGCGCACAACCTTCTCGTCCGGCCAGGTGTGACCGTGGAAATAGCCCACGCCATCCAGCACAAAGCCGGAAGACGAACGCACCCGCGCTCCCAGAGGAACCATGTCTGCCAGGTTGCTGTCATGATTTCCCGGCACTATCTCTACCATGACCCGATCGCAAAGCCGGCGCAGGAACTCTGGTATCTCCCGCTTCTCCTGCCAGCTCGTTCTGGGAACGTTATGTTTTATGTCTCCTAAAAGCAGGAGCCGGTCCGGTTCTATCTCATCTAGATAGTTCAGCAGCCGCACTAGATTTTTCTCGGTCTGACTGGGAATGGAAACGCCCCCCAGCCACAGTTCATGCTCCAGGCCCAGGTGAAGATCAGCCGCCACCAGGACGCGCTCCTCTCCCTCAGCCAGGAGAAGGGGCGCATCAAAGACGGGCGAGATCAATCAAGAAGCCTCAGCAGATTTGCTCCCAGCTCTTCCAGGCCCGAGGCCACTGCCTGGCAGGAGCACTCGATCATGAGGTTAACCCGAGAATTGTCCGTCTCTCCGCCGCGGCGAAAGTCAGTTCTCAGCCCCATAATTTTTTTTCCCTGCATGAAGAAGTAGCCGATCTCCCAGGCGGTGCCGTCGTCCACTTGAGAGCCGTCCAGCATGGCCACCATGATGTCGCATTCGTTTAAGGCCTGCAAATTGGCCTGGAAGATTTGCTCGGCCGTTGCCTGGCAGGAGATGAGTTCATGGGGCCAGAGGATCAGGACGCCATCCAGTCTGTCCTCTAGGAATCTCTTGACACGCTCGCCCCAGGCGATCTCGCCCCGCGAGAAGAGCGGACCGGAAAGGTAGATCTTGTGCACCATGCTGCCATTTACACCGTTGCCCATGTTAACTTCTTCAATTAAGCCGCCGCGGCTTGCAGTAGCCGATCTCTCACAAAGCCTCTCTCCAGACTGGCCAGGAACCATCCCACCTTGGGGCCCTGCCGGTCGCCCAGAAATGCCAGATAGATGGCCTGGAAGAACTTCTTGGAGTCGAGGCCCTGTTCCTTGGCCACGGCATAGACCAGTTCGTGAATCTCGGCTGCCGTCCTATCACCCAACTGCTCCGCCAGGATGCCCAGACCCATCCTCTCTTCGGGCGTGAGATTCTTGACGGCTGAGGGAAGCGTCTCTTGCACCTGGAACTTGACATAGGCGGGCGCATATTTGTCCAGCCACGTCTGCACATTTCTGGCCCGGCCCAGTATCTCCTCGCGTCTCGTGATGACATCGTAGCCGGATCTCTTCAGGGCCACGAAGAGACCATCCTCGTCGCCGCGAGCGATCTGCACTGCCGTTACCATGTGGCGGAAGGGAATCTCGAAGGGCCCGCTCTTGGTTGGATTGGAGAGCTCTATGGCCCTCTCGTCGCCCTTTCTCTGGTCGTACTCGTCCACCAGGGAGAGCAGCGGCAGTCCTGGGTCAAACTCTATATGCTTCTCAGGCTTGTTCCTGATGATCAGGTAGCGCAAAACCTCAGGCGGCACCACGTCCAGCATCTCCTGAATGGTGACTACTATTCCCGTGGAGCTGTGCATGGCGCCCACGCCCTTGAGATGAATCCACTCGTAGACCATGGGGAAGGGAGCCGGGTAGCCGTAGATCTCCTCGCTGATGCGCTTGCCTGTGTCGTAGGAGCCGCCGGATGTGGCATGGTCCTTGCCGAAGGGCTCGACAGTAACATTAAAAATGGGCCAGCGGGCCGGCCAGTCCACCCTCCAGACCAGCTTTCCTCCGCCGCTCATGGAGACGGTTCCCCGCGAGCCGCATGAGCACTCGTAGTCTACCGTCTCGGCGTCCAAGTCGAAGCCGGTGACGTGAGTGGTGTTGGTGCGACCGCAGGCCGAGCAGATGACATCAAAGGGGCTCCAGCCCTCGGGCAC
>JAQTYS010000371.1 GCA_028688175.1 Methanothrix sp.
GCCACCGCCGCCGTGATCAACGAACTTGACGATATCGTGGCCTCGTTCACTTTCGCCTACGCGGCCGGTGGAGCCTATGTCTCCGAGGTCACCATCACCTGCAAGGACGCTGCCGGGGCCACGGTAGACGCCGCGCGCCCCTTCATGGTCTGGCTCTCCGACGCCGCTACTGGTGTGGGTCTGACCGGCACGTCCGCTTCGGGCACGGTACAGGCCAAGTCCGCCTCCGGCGCCGACTTTGCTGTACTCGCCGCCAAGAAGTGCTTGCTGGTGCAGCCACTGGCCACCGGCATATACATCCTGGAGATCACCGATTCCTCCAAGACCGCCTTCTACCCCTGCGCCGCCACCCTGGATGGCCGGGCCTTCTCGGTTGGTGCTCAGATGGCGTCCGGCGACTACGGCGCATAAGAGAGCGCGCTAATGGCCAACACCACATATACCATCGGCTCCACTGGAGTCAAAAAGCCACTTGTTGACGTCGGTAGTAGCACGTACGCCGATGGCGTGGTCGACATCAGCGGTGGCTATGCCGCCACCGAGATCATCCCCGCCAAGGCCACCGGATCCACCGGCGGATTGGGCAAGATTGCCAACCTGGCCAACACCGAGGCCATCTACGTGCGTGTGGACGCTTCCGATATCCCCTACGGCGCGGTCGATTGGCGCATCCAGTGCGCCAAGCAGCACGACGTGCAGCTCTACAAGGCTCGCTCCATCGTTGACTCGGTGACGCTCACGCTGGCCTCGTTTGTCGATACCAACACCATCGTCCTCAACGGGCTCACCTACACCGGTGAATCCACGGCCGGTGATGTTGAGTGGTCGAAGCGAGAGTTCAAATGCCAAGGCACCGACGCGGCCGACGCCGCCGCTCTGGCCGCGATCATCAATGCCGACTACTCCGTGGTCACGGCGGGCACCTCCGTGGCTGGTACAGACAAACTCACTATCACCACCGATGAGGGTGAGTTCAATATCGTGGCCGCCGCCGCTGCCGACTATCCCGCTGGCAAGTATAAGTTGGACGCCACGGCCGCCACCGAGCGCGCCTCCATCGTGCTGGCCATCAATCACAAAGACAACGTGACCTGTGCGTCTGTCGCTGTCGCGGATACGGTGACGGTGGGTGGCATCACTTACACCGCCGCCGCCTCTGAAGACACCGACGCGCATGAGTTCGCGCAGATCACCAGCAACGATGCCACCGGCACGAGCCTTGCTGCCTGCGTCAACGCCGACACGGCCACTCATGGCATCACGGCCGCCAACGTCTCCGGCGTCGTCTCTTTCACGCGCGGCAGCGAATCGGCGACCGTCGGCCTCGCCTCAAGCAACGCCACGCGATTGAAGACTGAAGCGGCCGGTGGCGTCCCTGGCGTCATCGCGACCGCCAACGGAACCACGGCTGAACTGTCCATCACGCCAACCTGGACAAGTGTTTTGACTGTCACTGAGACGGGCGACCGGCTCACGGTAACCGACATTGATTGCCCTGGTGTTTTGGCTGCTGCGGCCGACGCTGTGGTCACGCTCACCCCCGGCACGCCGGCGGGCACTGATGGCGAACTGGCCACGGTCATCCAGGCCACTGCCGCCGCCAACTGCACCGTCTCTCAGGCCGCTACCCTGCTGGGACTCTCCATCGACGGCGCCGCAAACAGCAACGTGGCCATCAACAACACCACGGCGGGCACGCTCTACACGCAGGATGTGAAAGGCTGGGAGTACCTTTACGCGGGTATCACCGCTGATGCCGATGCCGCCACGGTCGTGGTGGGAGCCACGCTGAGGCAGTAGCATGGCCATCTTCACGGAGGCAGAGGCGCGGGCCTGGGACAAGGGCCAACTCGCCAACACCAGCATCTATCTCGCCGCCACCATCACGGCCAAGGCCACCAGCATTCAGGCCAAGTTTGAGCGCATCATCGGCGTGGCGCTGGCCGCGACAGCCTACACCGAGTATTACGATGGCGACGGTACAGATACGCTCTATCTGAACCACCACAACCCCTGGGCAGAAGCCACTTGGCGGCCGGTCACGCTCACGTCGGTGACCGTGATCGCCACCGACGACACCGAAACTGCTTTCACGGCGGACGAACTGTCCGACGTCGTCAAATATCCTGATATGCTGGTGCGTCGCTCGGGTACTTTCACTAAGGGCCACCGCAACATCAAAGTGGTCTACACGGTGGGCTATACCACCTGCCCTGATGACATCAAGGCCGCCGCTCTCCAAGCCTGCGTGCAGGAACTGGTGCCCACCAACATCCCCTCCAGCGTCATCGACGGGGCGGACGGCACTATCAACTGGAGCCGGGTGAAAGATCCTGCTCGCGGTCGTTGGTATGGCAATGAGTCTATTGACGCCGTGCTCCGTGAGCATCGTGCTACTGAGACCCTGCCGGGTGTCGCGTGAGCACCTCTGTGCTGGGTACCACGCTGGACGCCATTGTGGACGGACTGAATGCCCGTCCTAACCTGTCCACAGTCAACGTCTTTTCCGGGCCGGTCTCGGTGGAAGAGGGCGGCACGGAGTGTATTTCGCTTCTCAAGGCTACCCTTATCGAGATTCACCTCATCATGGGTGGCGGCCGGGAAGAGACCTGGGATATCGACGGAGAACTGTGGGCGCTCACC
>JAQTYS010000372.1 GCA_028688175.1 Methanothrix sp.
AAAGAATAGCTCAGGCTCAGTTTGGTCATATATCCATCCATCGGATTTATCCACTGCCTTCAGGGCATCTCGCACACCAAACCAACCCAGTTTCTCCGGGGGCAGGATATGGTCCTCTAATATCTCCCAGTTTTTAATGACAATCCGTTCTGTTACTTGGTGTTGAATTCCCTCGCTGGTTTCGGCGTGGATGATCAGATCATAGGCCCCATCCTCAAGGTCTAATGTGTTTACAGATAGATTCAATGGCAAGGTTGTACCTGTAAACAAGGTTTTTTCAAACGAGCTAACATCGCTATCATCCATAGCATTCAATTTCACTACGATACGTTTTAGGTCTACCCTCACATCAACAAAACAACTTGCTGGGATAATGGGCTCAACCTGAATCATCATCTCACCGGCTATTTGCTCCGCCCATGGGCCTTTACGTTTGGGCTGTATTAAATCGAAATGCTCCACGTAGAATTTAGCGGTATCTCGATGCAAAGTACCGTGCTCATCAATGACTACCAGAACCAAGGTATGGTCACCACAGGATAACGCCGCCGGGTTGAGCACCAAATTTGTTGGAAGCTCTTCCCCTTGATAGAGCACCTGTTCGTCGAACAAAATTTGAACATGGGAAAAAGTCATTTCAGGCAGTTTTATTTGTACGGGGGTTACATCACTTAGGACTGTTCCGGCAAGGGAACTCAAAGCCCCCATGATCTCTTCGTAGTGCACAAAGCGGTCGATTGTTTCTTTGGCAGTTCTAGCCAAGGAATAGGAAAAATCATAGTCAAAATCGTTCTTGACCTGCCAATAGAAGACACCGCCAATCTCCTTCTGAATAGCATAAAGAACCTTATTTCTAACTAGGTTTGGCCCGTTAAAACCCCAGATGTCAACGGTATTGATCCCCGGATCTATGGTATGATCACCGATAGCATTATTTGCAGTGAGAAGCCGGTAGATGGTTTTCCAGTCAGTCTGGGTAGTGCAGTCTCCTTTCTTGTCTGCATACCAGGGAATACCCAAGACGATTTTCTCCTTTGCCACACCTCTTTGGTTGATGAAGGTGTCGATCGCATCCACCGCGCCGGCAAAGGTGGAATGGTTCTGGTCGGTACCAAACCAATCATAGGCCATGATGTTGATCCGGTCAAAACTGTTGAGCGCCTGTGTTGATAATCCCGAGTTCGGCGCCTGAGCTGTAGAGAATAGCTTACCCGCTAAATGAAGAGCCTCAGCCAACTCAATAACTAGGTTGTTATAGTCCTGCCATTGGCTGGCCGTTGCCGGATACTCCCAGTCAAGGTCCACACCGTCTAGGTCATACTCCTTCAGGTGTGCCACTACATCCGCAATAAACTGTGCCCGAACTGCGGGATCAGAAAAAGCATCTACTGAACCCCCTGGAGCACCGGCTTCGGGGGTACCATCGGGTCTTTGGGCGTCCTTCTGTGCGGTTATGGAAATCCATAGCCTGGGTTTATTCTCTCCCATGGAACTTTTCATCCATTGATACCAACGTTGTAACAAAACTTTGGCTTCCTCCGAATCTGGATCTAGGGTCTTTTCAAATCCACCGGTTCCGTCTCTTTCTTTCATAATGCGAAAGTTGCCATGTTTATCAAACTGCCAATTGCCGAGCATCGTTACGTCGGTAAAGGAATCCATTTTCTTAGGTTCTACAGGGTCCCAGTTAAAAACATAATTACAACCGGTAAAATAAGCCATGTTAATAAATTCAGTATCTCGGGAGATAGGCCCTTGATAGGCCACTGCGACATCTTTGATCTTAACCGCATCACCAACATAATCTTCGATCACCAAGCAAATTGCGTTAGTCGTGATCGTATCAAACACTCCTAAATGATAACTTTCAATTAAGTCATTCCCATAAACCTTAACCCATTCCTCCCCGTTCCAGGCATCTACTCTGAACTTACGAGTATTGCTACCCACCTCTTTAAGATGAATAATGTTCATGGTCCTCGGCTCATCAAAATCCAGTTGGGCTTCACTGCCCTTTTCCGTAATCAACCAAACGGTATCATCGTTTCCATCGAAAGCCTTCGCTGTGTTTTCGTTTCCAAATGAATCCGGTCGGGCTTCTGATACCATGAAATCGTCAGCAAAAGCAACTGAAGTTATCATCGCCGTTTCCTCATTTTCAGCGAAAGCTATGTTATAGGCCGTGAATACAAAAAAACCCACAAACAATGTTAAGCTTAGACAAAAGATTTTTTTCATAGCAAATCTCCTAATACAATATGGCTAATCATGAGTATAGCTTTTGGAAAAACACCCCGTGTAGCAGCATCTCCATGCCCATTTACTTATTCTTGCTCCGGTTAGTTCTAAGCTGAAGTCTCCTTTGATTCCCTTGTGCGTGTCCCCCAGTTAATAATCGGATTCGACATAGCCTATATGCCTACAATGATATCGGCAGATGCTCCTAACATAAATCAGGAGCATCGCCCGTAGACACCACCTGTACCAAACATGGATGTTAATCAAGGAAACCCTGTGATACCAATTCAGCTCTCAACAGGCGGTTTGCTTCCTCCAGTGCTTTTCGGGCAGGGGTCTCAAGGCTGTAAATACTACCGACCGCTGCATTAAAAAGCCCTTCAGCTTTTCCGATGATTGGGTGG
>JAQTYS010000373.1 GCA_028688175.1 Methanothrix sp.
CAGGGGTCATGTGGATGATAGATGTGGAGGAGTTCCTCACGTTGCGAGATTTGTTCAACAAAAATTTGAGCATCAGCGAGATCGCCAGACAGACTGGACACAGCCGGGTAACGGTGCGGAAGCATCTGAATTCACAGGTCCCTCCATCGACCCAGAAGAGATCCAGGAAGCCAAGCAAACTGGATGGCCACAGGGAATACATAATCGATAGACTTAAAGAATGCCCTCTTTCTGCTAGCCGCATTCTTCGTGAGATCCAAGATAGGGGATTCACAGGAAAATATACAATTGTGAAGGATTTTGTGCACGAAGTCCGGCCTAATGTAGGAGTTCCAGCTATATATCGCTACGAGACCAAACCAGGAATTCAAGCTCAAGTTGATTGGGCCGAATGCGGTTATATCGAGATCGATGGGGAGAAACGAAAGCTCTACTGTTTCACCATGGTTCTCGGCTATTCGCGAATGAGATATGCTGAATTTACTCTGCGAATAGACGTTTATACCCTTATCCAGTGCCACATAAATGCGTTTGAGTACTTTGAAGGCTATCCGCAAGAGCTTCTATATGATAACATAACGCAAATCGTGAAAAAGCGAGCCGCTAAATCATCTGATTCCACCTGGAATTCTCATTTCCAGGACTTCTTCGAGCACTACGGATTCATTCCCCGGCTTTGCCGTCCCTATCGACCCCAGACCAAAGGGAAGATAGAAAGGACGGTGGGGTTTGTGAAGAAGGACTTCTTCATGGGAGGCAAGTTCACTTCCTTCACTGATCTCAACTCCCAGCTTCAGAAATGGCTGTCTAGAGTAAATTCGATACCTAACGGCACAACCCATGAGATTCCGATTGAACGTTTTAAGCAGGAAAACCTCCAAAAGATAGGGAATGCTCCGCCTTACCATAATCGCAGAGAAGAAAGCCGAAAGATTGCCAGGGACTCGTTCATCTCTTACCTGGGCAACCTCTATTCGGTTCCATATCGATATGCAGGGATGACGGCAAGATTGCAGATCTTTGACTTGACCTTTAAGATAATTGTTGGATCTGATGAGATCTGCACTCACGAGATTAAACCTGGTCATGGAAAAGTGGTGCGGGTTAAAGAGCACTTCAAAGGTCTTCTGAGTGAGATACTGAAACAAAATAGCTCGCTCCGAGATAATAACCCGTCAATTCTTAGCTTTGTGGACACGGATGTCGAACATAGACCGCTTTCTGTTTATGATCAATTTGGTGAGGGGGATAGCAGATGACAAATTTCGAATACGAACGACTTCATCATAATCTTAAGCTCCTAAAATTGGGAACCTTTGAGTCGGTCCTGGACAACTATCTGGAGATCGCCGCCAAAGAGAAGAAATCAACTATTGAGATCCTCGATTATCTGGTGGACCGGGAATTAAAAAGCAAAGAGTATCGGTCTTTGGCTCTCAGAACGCGAAAGGCGGGCTTTCCTATGGAGAAGAGGTTAGATGATTTCGATTTTGGATTTCAGCCGTCTCTGGATAAGGGTATCATCAATGATATCGCATCTTTGAAGTTCATCCATAATGCAGAGAATGTGGTCTTACTAGGTCCGCCTGGTGTGGGAAAGACTCATATTGCCATCGCCTTGGGAATTGAAGCTGTCAGGGCGGGATTCAGAGTTCAATTTGCCAATGCTTCAGCTCTGATCGAGCGTCTTGCAAAAGCTGACCGAGAGAAGAGGCTTGAAGAGATGATCAGAGAGCTGTCTAAGTTTCAGCTTATCATTATCGATGAAATGGGTTATCTGCCGTTTGATGACTTTGGCGCTCACTGCTTCTTTCAGCTTGTTTCCAGGCGATATGAGAGAGCATCGATTATCTTTACCTCAAACAAGTCCTATGGCGAATGGGGAGATATTTTCAAGGATCATGTTATTGCAGCGGCTATTCTTGATAGGATTCTCCACCATTGCACTACGGTCAATATTAAAGGCGATAGCTATAGACTTAAGGATCGCAAGAGGCAAGGGATTATTCCCCAGAGCTTTTCAGGATAAGGTGCATCGAGATATGGTTGGGCAGAAGCCTTAAGTAGAACTGGACAGATTTATTCCGCTATAATTGGACAGTTTTATCCCGGCGTTGACATGCTTTATTGCCGATGTTTGTTTTATCCTACACATACAAAGAGAGATCCTATTGTAACCTGATAAATGGGGTAACAGGTGAGGTCTATGGCGATGATTTACCAATTAACAAGGGAAAGAAGTATGTGTTTGAGACTATAAAAGTGATTGTAGCAGGTATAGCAATGATTATCGGATTGATTATGTTATTAGGCATTTTTTTCTACAGTCCATCTTGGTAGATCATTGAGGTGTTAGGTAATTTCATCCTGCCTTTATCATTGGTGGGGTAAGCATAGGCATTAAGAATCCTTTCTAGTAGGTGTTCCTTATCTTATCTTTTATCCTTATTTACAAGAGACCATATAGTAAGTGTAGGCCTTTGCGCCATCGTTTTTGAACATGTTAAGTAGTTCTGTACTTTCCAAGTTTCTCCTAAATTTTTATTATTCATATTATCCTAATATTCACATTTTTAATCCTAAGCTTTTCAGTATATAGAGCAATCCTCCGTCAGGCACAGGTAGATTAAAATATGTCAT
>JAQTYS010000374.1 GCA_028688175.1 Methanothrix sp.
ACCATTGGTATTTTCGCGACATGGACTTTGGCCTCAATTTCTGCATATATTATTTTGGGGTTAAATCCGCTATTATCAGTGCTTTTAGGTTCGATTCTGGTAGTGACCGGTCCTACAGTTATAACACCTCTGCTTCTGTATGTGCGCCCCTCTGGAAGAGTTGGCTTTATTGTCAAATGGGAAGGAATAATGAACGATCCTATTGGTGCGATTCTATCCATTATTGTCTTAGAAGGAATCCTAGCATCCGGTCCGCATGAAGCGGTCCTGACAGCGGCACTTGGATTCATAATGACATTGATCGCGGGATGCTCTTTGGGATTTCTCGGCGCCATCATAATAATAAAAGTTATAAAAGAATATTGGGCTCCAGATAGATTGCTGGAAGTCATATCACTTATGCTCGTGGTATTGGTGTTCACCATCTCGGAGCTAATTTGGGAAGAATCCGGGCTGTTGGCAGCAACTCTTATGGGTTTGGTGCTGGCCAATCAGAATACTGTAAATATCACGCCCATAATCAAGTTTAAAGAAGATCTGAGGACGCTTTTAATTTCGCTTCTGTTTATTATTCTGGTTGCAAGGCTGCCCATAGATTATTTTAATTATATTAATTCAAATTCAGTGTTATTTTTGGGATCTCTGATCTTCATAGTGCGCCCAGCCGCAGTTATCCTTTCGACGCATGGCCAGGGCTTAAGCTGGCAAGAGAAGGTTTTCATCGCCTGGATGGCGCCTCGAGGAATTGTTGCCGCTGCAGTGGCCTCTGTTTTTGGCCTTTTTTTATCCGAGCAAGGAATGCCCCAGTCGGAAATGCTGGCACCAGTTGCATTTTTCGTAGTCGCCGGGACAGTGGCAATTTATAGTCTGACAGCCGGACCGCTTGCCAGAACCCTGCATCTTGCCTCCAGAAATCAAAGGGGATTTCTAATTGCTGGGGCTTCTTCCTGGGCGAGAGAGATGGCATCAATTATCAGAGATCAGGGTCTTCCCGTCCTCTTGGTCGACACAAATTCTGCCGAAATTGCGAAGGCTTACCAGGGAGGACTACCTACATATCATGGCAGCATTATTTCCGAATCGATATTAGATGAAATCGATATTTCTAATCTGGGGCACTTAATGGCACTTACTTCTGATGATATGATTAATTCCCTTGCCGCCATAAGATTCAGGGATATATTTGGAAGAAAAGAGGTCTATCAAATTCGTTTAGAGACCGCAGGAGTTCGGGGAATGCAGACAATTGCACCAGAGCATTTGCGTGGACGCTTTCTTTTTTCTCCTCCGATAACATACTCTTACCTGGATGAAAAGTTCAAATCCGGTGCATCTTTTGTGATAAATGAATTTACCGAGAATTTCAAGTATGATCCAGAGGCGCCATTTCATGATGCAAATACCATTCCCTTGATGCTATTTCGCAGCAACGGGGCTGTGACTCTTTTCACAGAGGACTATAAGCCGATTCCCAGTGCCGGGCAAAAGCTGGTCAGCTTGTATCATCCGAAAAATGCCCATCTTTATAAATAATGACCTCCTAAATTCATATCTAAATGGCGGATGAGCGTTAAAATGACCCTGCAAAAGCATGTCAGCTTGAATATCAATGTTCGCGGCCTTGGTGAATCACCTACCCTGGCGATAAATGAGAGAGTAAAGCTATTGCAAAGCCAGGGGAGAAAGATTTATAACTTCGGTTTGGGCCAATCACCATTCCCCGTGCCGGCACCGGTTGTAGAAGCTCTGCGGCTGCATGCTCATGAGAAGGATTATCTCCCTGTCAAAGGCCTCCTGGCCCTCAAGGAGGCAGTGGCCGGATTTCACCGCCAGAAAGACCTGGTGGAAGCTAATTCCGATTGTGTTCTGGTAGGTCCCGGCTCAAAAGAGCTTATGTTCCTGCTGCAACTGGTCTTTTACGGAGAGATCATAGTACCCACTCCCTCCTGGGTTTCCTATGTACCTCAAGCTAAAATTCTAGGAAAACGGGTGAGCCTGATTCACACCTCCTTCGAGGATAAATGGCATATCAAAGCCGACCGCCTCTCTGAACATTTAGAGGTAGAGCAAGATCTATATCGTCCGCGTTTACTGGTTCTTAATTATCCCGGAAACCCAGACGGCCTTACTTACACGGCAAATGAACTCAAGGAAATTGCAGCAGTTGCCCGGGAATATGAGATCATACTTCTCTCGGATGAGATTTACGGCCAGCTCCACCATCAGGGCAGCCACGTTTCTGTGGCCCGTTTCTACCCGGAAGGTACCATAATCAGCTCCGGTCTGTCCAAGTGGTGCGGAGCGGGCGGCTGGAGACTGGGGACATTCACCTTCCCTCAGCGTCTGGACTGGCTGATGGAGGCAATGGCCGCTGTTGCCAGTGAGACATACACCTCGGTTAGCGCTCCCATTCAATATGCTGCAGTGGAAGCCTTTAGAGGATCGATGGCCATTGAGAGATATCTCTGGCATGCCCGACGCATTCTGTCAACTTTGGGGCAGAAGTGCTATCAGATACTGGCGGATGCAGGCGTACGGATACATCCTCCCGAGGGTGCTTTTTACATGTTTCCTGATTTTTCACCATTTGCAGATTCGCTGGCAAAGAGAAACATCAAGAACAGCGCAACGCTTTG
>JAQTYS010000375.1 GCA_028688175.1 Methanothrix sp.
GACTTTAGATGCAAAGCCTCTGCATGAGAAAACTATAAATAGTCAACCTTCAGAGGTTGACATATGCATTTGTTCATCAACGAAAAACAATTCGAGTTCTGGAAGCTAAGACGCGCCCGGATACCCAATATAACTATAGCTACGAATTTTGGGATCTCCCGACAAGCGGTCTCGAAAGCTCTTCTCACAATGGATGGGAAGATCGAGACTACTCTTCGTGAGATGGCAAAAGCCAACAAAATCGCAATCATGAAACTCAATCCACAACTGGGTGTCCTTCTCGGTCGTTCGATTCCACTGAGCGTAGACGCAATCATCTTTGTCTCCGGAAGCCATGGCGTCCAGGTTTGGTACGAACACGATGGCAACTGCGGGGCATGCGAGGAGTATGCGCAGTGCATCCAACTACTCTGGGATTATGCAAAAGAGATTGATATCAAGCTCAATCGTACCGCAGATCCCACGAAGATGGCCGAGGAACTATTTGCCAAGTTAAAGGAGATGGTTTGATGGTTAAGTTTGTGGAAATTATTGAACACTGGACCGGGTGGTGCCCAAGGTGTCAGAGAGTGCAGATGGCTTCCAAAATTGATTTTCTATCGGAGGAGACATACATGAAAACACAAAATAGCATGAAAAGCAGGACAAAAGGCATAGCTGCAATTATATTAGTATTAGTTGCAGCATTGGCGGGAATGCGACTGGAGTTCAACAGCATGCAATCTCTGGACTGGTTCATGAGCGACTCTAAAGCTGTAGAAGGTTACCAGTGGTTAGCGAATAACACAGAGAAAGATGCAGCAGTTTTGGCTTGGTGGGACTATGCAGACGGGATTGAGAAGATTGGGCAGCGTAGAATAGTGATAAACGAGGCATCCAAAGGAATTGCGAATACAATTGCTGGCTACCAAGATCCTAATAAGCCCTGGCATAAGATAGAATATGCTCTCTGGTATCCTTTTGAGTCTGATGAGAAGGTCAGGGATGTAGCCGGTTTCTTCATATCAGAGAACGCAACATCGGCTAAGAAGGTCGCCCAAAAGTATGGAGCGAATTATGCACTTGTAATGTCCGAAGATTTGGGCAAGTACTTCGCGGTAGTAATGGCAACTGGCGGTAACATCCGCGATTACATTATGGTTCCGACCAACCGGAGCTCTGGTATTACCGATATCAGACCTTATCTAAAGAAGGAAAACGTCTTCACGAGAATGGTCAACGGAGATAATATAGAGGGTTTCACAAAGGCATTTGACAACGGCCGGATGAGGATTTATAAGCTGATCTGATAAGATGCCATTGCATAGGAATGTTGTTGCAGCCAATATGGTGGCCAAAGGATAGCTCTTTTCTATTGCCACCATCTGCTTTTCATGTCTTTTTGGATGCTGATATCAGAAGTGCAAACCCATACCTTATAAAGGGGAAGCCTCATTTGCAGCTACGAAACCAAGAACATTCCGAGCCGATGGCAAAGCACGTTGTTCTTGGCGGATTAAGAGGATAATAAATGGCAACCATCGAGGAACAGATCAAGGCACTGGAAGAGGAGATCTTTAACACTCAGAAGAACAAGGCTACTGAGCACCATCTGGGCAAGATCAAGGCCAAGATTGCGAAGCTAAAGGCGCAGCAAGAGCTTCAAAAGATCAAGGGCGGTGGTGGGGGTAGAAGATACTACATCAAGAAGTCCGGAGATGCAACTGTAGCCCTGGTGGGCTTTCCCTCCGTTGGAAAATCAAGTCTGCTCAACTACCTGACCGGTTCCAAATCAGAGGTTGCCGCATACCAATTCACAACCCTGGAGGTCATTCCCGGGGTCATGAAATACAAAGGTGCCGAGATCCAGATACTGGATATGCCTGGTATCATCAAAGGTGCTGCCAGGGGCAAGGGTCGGGGCAGAGAGGTCATTACTGCGGCACGCGCTGCGGATATAATATTATTATTGGGTGACGTCTTCAACTACAGGCTGGATATTCTGGAGCGCGAGCTTTATGAAGCTGGAATTCGGCTCGACAAACAACCACCGAATATTCACATCACACCGGATAAGAAGGGCGGCATAATCATACGCAGCACTGTCAAGCTCACCCAAATGACAGAGTTTGAGATCGCGGATATCATTCGTGCCTATGGAATTGTCAATGCAAATGTCACAATTCGCGAAGATATAGATACCGATAGCCTGGTGGACTTCTTGGCAGGAAACAGGGTTTATATCCCGTCAGTTGTGGCCATAAATAAGTTCGACCTGCGATTCGGGGATGTAGAGACCAGAATAAAAGAAGATCTTGAACGGGATTACCTACCTATTTCTTGCGCCACTTCCCAGGGCCTTGAGGAGTTGAAAGACCTTATTTACGAGAGACTGGGCTTCATTCGTGTCTATCTCAAACCAAAAGGGGGAAAGGCAGATCTGGAAGAGCCGCTGGTACTCTTGGACGGAAGCAGCGTCAGATCGGTTTGCGAGCATCTTCATCGCGACTTTGTAAATCTTTTCCGCTACGCTCTGGTCTGGGGCAAGAGTGCAAAGTTTCCCGGTCAATCTGTTGGGCTGGATCATGAGCTTACCGACTGCGATATACTCTCCATAATTACTAAGAGAAGGTAGCAGAAGTTGGAAGAAGGGTGA
>JAQTYS010000376.1 GCA_028688175.1 Methanothrix sp.
TGCCACCAAGGTGGCCGCATGTAGGGCCGCTCCAGAGGAGATTCCTGCCAAAATACCCTCCTCCTGAGCTAGAAAATGGCAAGCATCCAGAGCCGCCTCATCGGAAACTGTAATTACCTCATCAAGCAGGCTAGGATCCAGTGTCTTAGGCACAAAACCAGCACCAATACCCTGCAACCCATGAGGCCCTGATTGTCCTCCGGATAACACCGGCGAACCGGAAGGCTCAACAGCCACAATCTTTATACTCGGGTTTTTCGTTTTTAGATAGCGTGCTACCCCTGTAATGGTCCCCCCTGTTCCAACCCCGGCCACAAACGCGGACAAGTCTCCACCCATCCCCTCATAAATCTCCGGACCGGTAGTCTGTTCGTGAATCTTTGGATTTGCAGGGTTCTCAAATTGCTGTGGCATGAAATACTCGGGATGTTGTTTCGCCAGCTCCTCAGCCCGTTCGATTGCCCCTTTCATGCCCAGTTTACCGGGCGTTAGCACCAGCTCCGCCCCGTAGACACTTAAAAGGGTACGTCGTTCGCTACTCATGGTCTCAGGCATCGTCAAAATCAGTCGGTATCCCCGGGAGGCGGCAACCATCGCAAGTCCTATACCGGTGTTACCGCTGGTAGGCTCCACAATGGTCCCCTTGGGCTTGAGCTTTCCCGATTCCTCCGCATCAAGAACCATGGCCAAAGCAGTCCGATCCTTCACGCTCCCTGAGGGATTGAGCCCCTCAACTTTAGCCCAGATCTCTGCACTGGGTAAACCACCTGTCTTCTGCAATTTGACCAGGGGAGTCTTTCCTACACAATCAATAATACTTGTTTTCTTCACTGCTAGCACAGATATAGTCCAGATGACACCACGACTAATCCGCTTCCTCCTTCTGATACCAAATATGCCCTGTCACGGTCCAATCCTCTTCTCCTCAAACCTTTCTTGTGGAGAGGAATACTCCTACTAGATGGCCCTATATAATCGCAGCAAGGGGCCACCTTTGATATCACTATGATTCTATCATATTTAACGGAAGGGGAGGGAAAACAGGAACACTCTAAACACTCCCATAGACGTTCCAATTTCCACAAGCAGTAGACAAACTCACTATAGGGTCTTGATAGAGAAGCTGCATGGTTCCTCTTGCAGCTTCCCTAATTCCTTCTATACTGTGGTAGCGGTTCATACAGAAAATGAAATGATGCTATGCTCTGCTTACGTGTCTGCTACCAATTCTGTTCAACATACCGACTGGCGGCCATGGCCGCAATCGCACCGTCAGATGTGGCGGTCACCACTTGTCGCAAAGTCTTCTGCCTGACATCCCCCGCAGCGAATATCCCAGGAACGTTAGTCTGTGTCGTGTCCGCATCTGCCACAATGTACCCATACTCATCGAGGGTAATCAATTCCTTAACCAAGGAACTGTTAGGTTCTTGACCTACGTACATGAATACACCAGCAGCCTCCTGATAGGTGATCTCTTCGCTTACTACATCCTTCAAACGTACCCGTTCAACCACATCCGTTCCTTCAATGGCATCAACTACAGTATTCAGCTGAAGAAACAGCTTGTCGTTCTTTCTTGCCAACTCCTGAATATGAAAAGTAGCCCGCAGGTGTTGCCGGCGGTGAACAACAGTCACCTTGCTTCCATAGCGACAAAGGAATAAAGCTTCTTCCAAAGCCGAATCTCCACCACCCACCACAATGATGGGCTTGTCCTTGAAAAAGGCCCCATCACAGGTTGCGCAGTAGGATACACCCCGACCTTGAAATTCCTGCTCACCAGGCACACCAAGCTTTCGTGCCGAAGCCCCCGTAGCAATAATCACCGTCTTGGTATTGTAAGTCTTGTTGATACCCTTAACTAGCTTTACTTTACCGTCTAAAACGATCCCTTCGACCTGATCGTACTCCACCGGGCAACCGAACTTCAGGGCTTGATCCTGCATGAGTTGACTTAAGCTTTGTCCACTAATCGGCTCCACAAAGCCAGGATAGTTCTCCACAATAGACGAACCGAACAACTGACCACCCGCTCCGTTATCTACTATCACTGACTTAAGCCCAGCTCGCCCGGCATACAAACCAGCAGTAAATCCAGCGGGTCCTCCACCAACAATGACAACATCTAACATATCACCCATAGGCCTGCAAAAGGCCGTAGTACGGCCCTTTACTTCCCCCTTTCTGGTCTTCATTCTTAAATATTCCACAGGGAGGGTAATCCCATCCGTCAACTCCTCCCCAGCTTACCGCACTACCAATGACGCTCCCTGGTAGTAATGGGATAGGATCTGTTGGTAACTCCACCCACGTTGCGCATATCCATCGGCACCATACTGGGACATACCCACTCCATGGCCGTAGCCTTTTACGGTAAATACTAGTTCTGATGAAGTCTGCTGCACACTAAACCAACTAGAGCGCAGCTCCAGTATCTCCCGTAGCCGCCGTCCACTCATGGTTCTCCCGTTAACCATGAGTTCGCAGACTCTTCCCGATGGAAACCGTTTGGTCACCACTATGATCAATGATTCCCCTAGGGATACCCCTAAAGCCTCAGCTAACTTAGCCCGAACCGTAGCGACGGACCTCTTTTCTACATGCTCAAACCAAGGGGAATGACTCTCG
>JAQTYS010000377.1 GCA_028688175.1 Methanothrix sp.
ATTCTGGTGATGATCAGTTCCGGCGGGGAGTTCACCCCAGACGGCAGCTTTGCCGCCCCGGTCCAGGTCAGTTTCCTTTTTGACGGCGAGAAGATCATTGGTAAGCTCCCAGAGTTTACCATGCGTTCCCATCTATACAAAATGCTCGGCGAAGACTATATTGGTACCTTTGACAACACTGTCTTTTACCTCGGTGATTTTCCATCCCAGCTTCAAGGATATTACATGACTATTATGAAATAGGGGCCGCCATGGCCCCATTTATCATTATAGCGCTGAACAGATGGTGGAAGCCCATGTTAAGATGAGGAGAAGCGACGGCGGCAGAATCGCAGGGAAGCGGCTTACGTTTTCTAAGCGGTGAGTAGCTTTACCAACTAGGGTACGCTAGCAACTTAGGATAAGGGAGAGGTAGCCTGTCTTTGTGTTGCCTCGAAAAGGAATATATGGGTCTTCAAGAAGGCCCTTGGCCGGTTCAGTGATTAGAGCTGATGTGCTCAGGAGTCGTCAAGGGAAAACCGCTGTATTTGATTCTCTCACGGTTGAGCCAAGGTTAAAGGATCATGAAGCATGACTGGTGGTTTATAAGGCAAATGCCGTATGTGTAGTTCAGGACATCGGTGCTTTTGTTTGTCCTTGGAATCTAAACCCACTCTTACGCATCCGGGAAGAACGAAAAATAAACGCTAGATTCCATTTCTGTCGGTTCAATACCCAAATAAATGACCTAGATATGCAACAGACGCTATTTTTCGGTCTGCATCTTGAAGTATATCTTAGGGCCATTGAGGTCCACCTTGGTTTGGCACGGTGACCTTAACAGATTTCCTCGATGCCGTAGCTAGAATTACAGTTCTACTCAGCCCGCAACGTGGATCGCGTGACTCCAAAATACTAATATGGATTGCTTTCATCGAATACAGGTTAATACTAGTCAACATCTTCCATATTACGTTGTTACTTGGGAGGCATCTAATATGAACAGGAATTTGTTCCAGAAATGTGGTATCACAGAAGAGCATGCGAAATGGGAATCTTGTATCAGGCGGGAGTCACAACTATATGCCCGGGAAGGGGATATGCGAAGCGAGTTTGTAAGGGACTACAATAGGATCCTGCACAGCTTGGCGTATAGAAGATTGAAACATAAGACACAAGTCTTTTTTGCCACTTCCAATGACCATGTCTGTACACGGATTGAGCATGTAAACCATGTTGCTTCAGTTAGCTATACAGTCGCTAAGTTCTTGGGTCTAAATACAGAGTTGACCACAGCTATTGCAACTGGCCACGACCTGGGCCATCCCCCCTTTGGTCATACCGGCGAAAAAGTCCTAGCGAGATTAATGAAGGATGCCACAGGGGATGATTTTTGGCATGAGCGGAACGGGCTTGTATTTGTTGATGACTACGAAACGATTCCAGATCCTGAAGGTTTTGAAAGCAATCTAAACCTCACGTATGCCGTTCGTGACGGAATTGTTCTACATTGCGGTGAAGTCGATGAAACTGCAATAAGACCAAGAAACGAAATCATTGACCTAAGGTCCATTACACATGTGAATGCCGTGGCACCATATACTTGGGAAGGCTGTGTTGTAAAAGTAGCCGATAAGATCTCCTATCTAGGCCGGGACATAGAAGATGCTATGCTTTTGGGGATACTCTCGGATGGGGAACTGGACGAGCTATCTTGTATCTTGAGAGAGTGTCTTGGTGAGACACCACCAGAAATGAAGAACACGTTCTTGATGCATGTACTCATGGTGGACTTATGTGACCACAGTTGCCCCAATTCGGGTATTCAATTATCGAAAAAAGGCTCCAAGTTGATGGCGAGAATAAGGGACTTCAGCAACCAGAATATATATGCGCATAAGAGAATATCAATTTACAACAAGTATGCTGATCTGATTATTAATTCGATCTACGATACCTTAATGGGATACTACGATGGCAGGAACACCCTTAACCGGGTTCTGCAATCCGCGACAGTGTATCCAAAGTTGGCAGATAGCTTTGCGCAATGGCTAGTGAGGTACTCCACCATGCGGAGAAACCCTGTTCTTGACGGTAAACTGGAACGCATTGCCGCTAGGTCGAGAAACCGAATTATAGATGATATTCTAGACCAACACGCCTATGTCCGCACGGTCGTGGCTTTCATTTCAGGTATGACAGATCTGTTTGCAGTTAAGATTTTTGAAGAGCTAACTACGTTCTAAAACACGCATAACCAATCAGCTGGTTCTGCCTCTTTTTATTGGCTATGGACGTTGGGAATGTGCAGATAGCGATACTAGAGGGACATTTGGACTCATGACTTCTAAACCGGCCAAATAGGTTTGACAGGAATTTCCTAGTTTGCTTTCACCTTCGAGAGAACAAGAAGCTTACTGAGCACCCGCATAACAGGTTCGGACACACCAATTATATAGATCATTATCGTAATTAATAGTGTTAAATACGAGATTCTGCAGGAATCGCATTACGTTATGACGAATAACCATATATTGGCATAAGAATACTCTGAAGGGTGATCAGGGGATGGACCAGGTTATCCAGTCGCTAGAAGTCCGCAGATTGCATCGACGGTTATCTAAACCTGCCCGAACCTTAGCTAAAGCATG
>JAQTYS010000378.1 GCA_028688175.1 Methanothrix sp.
AGGTGCGGATGGGGCCACACAGCTCAGCGGTAGCGGAACCTCTTTTCTTTTAGCCAGGGCCCTGGCATCTACCCCGGGGGGCAATGATGATCTGGCAGCTTTGGCGATGGTGGGGGCAGTGGGAGATCTGCAGGACATGGCACACGGTCAGCTGGTAGGCATCAACCGTCATATCCTGCAGATCGGATCCGATGCCGGGGCTGTTTCCTTCTCCCGCGACATCAAGCTCTTCGGCAGACAGACCCGTCCCGTCTACAAGATGCTGGAGTACTCTTCGGATCCGTATCTGCCAGGACTTTCGGGAAATGAAGACGCCTGCATCGCCTTTCTTAAGGAGATCGGCATACGTCTGGGGGGTGAGAGGTGGCGGCGCTGGATCGATCTATCTCAGGAAGAGAGGTCCAGTGTTGTCACGGCCATTCTTCGCAAGGGCCTAAGAAGCGGCATTTCCAATGTCAAGCTGGAGCGCCTGATTGGGGAGGTGTATATTCTCTTAGGCGAGCGGGAAGGAACTGAGCTGCGGGATGCCAGCGAGTACTCAACTCTTCTCAATGCCACTGCTCGTTACGGTTATGCAGACGTGGGATTAAAGGTGTGCATGGGCGACAGAGACAAGGCCTTTGACGAGGCGCAAAGGCTCCTGGGCCAGCACCGTCAGAACCTGGTGAACGGCCTTAAGCTGGTTCGTGAGAGTGGCATTACTGCTCTCAAGAGTATTCAGTACTTTGATGCCGGAGATGCTATCATGGATACAATCGTTGGCATTGTAGCCGGCATGAGCTTTCAGATGGGTGATCGCTCCCGGCCCATCCTGGCTTTTGCCCGGACGGCAGAAGGGGAACTCAAAGTCTCGGCGCGAGGCACTCAGGACCTGGTTCGCTGCGGCCTGGACCTGGCCGATGCCCTCTCGCGCTGTGCGCACGCCGTGGGCGGTGTGGGCGGAGGGCATAATGTCGCTGCCGGAGCAACCATTCCGCCGCGGGCCAAAGAGGAGTTTCTGGGGCTGATGGACAACGTGGTGAGCCGACAGATTTCCCGAGAATAATTTTTAAAAGAATAGGCCCATTTACTACCCCGCTGCTTACAACGGAGTGCGCTCGTTTGAGTAATGCATGAATAAAGTTCTAAAAATGTTGTTTTTTCACAGTTCAAGCGCAGGGCAGATACCCGTCCTCACACATGTGATTCTTGGCCACTATGATCTGCTCATTGATAGAGAAGTTGCCCACGAACATATGATTGATGCGCGTCACCTCATACTTCGGGCCCCACAACTCCGGATTCGCCCTATCCGGATCCAGTACCAGGTAACCGATGCGGCCTATGCCTATGAAATCCGCATCTATGGTCATCTCGGTGAGGTTGGGAAGCGCCTTTAATTGCATCTTGGTAGAGAGGCGAGTGGCATCGGTAAACTCCTTGGATGCACTCATCTTCATGGGATAGTTATGCAGATTGGTGCTCTCCCGAAACTTCTGATCGTAAGAGAAAAGATGAGCATTGGGATTGCTCTTGCTGCCTATCTCCATGACATAATGCTCGGCAAATGCCGGGCTCATAGCAATGCTGAGAGCAAAAATGAATGAGATTATCATCCGTCCCGAAAATACCGCTTTAGTCTTCATTTTTGCCTCAATAATTTTCTTACACTTCCATGAAGAGGTTCCACAGGTATTCTTCAGAGAACTCACCCGAGCAGACGGTTACCGCCGGTCCTTCCATGAATGCTTTGCCCTCTTCAAAGCTGATCAGCAAAGGCCCTCCTTTAGTCTGCACCATAACCTCGTCATCCACCAGTCCCAGGCGGCGGGCAACGCTTGCCGCAGCCACAGATCCCGTGCCGCAGGAGAGTGTCTCTCCTTCCACACCCCGCTCAAAGGTCCTGATCTCCAGATGCGGGCCGGCCTTGACAAAATTCACATTGGCCCCTTCCGGAAATAGGCTGTTATGTCTTATGAACGGGGCCGTTTTCATAATATCAAAATCCATATCCTCTACGAAAACAACGGCATGAGGAACGCCGGTATTAACCGCCGACACCTTACAGCCTTCCACATCTTCAGAGATAAGAACTCCCTGGCCGCAGGCTGGTATGGAAGACCGGTCGAACATTGGCACTCCCATATTAACCTTGGCCCAAAAAGAACCGTCTCTGTCTCGCACCTGCACAGGAATTATGCCGGCAAGAGTCTCCACATCAAAGAACTCGCCCACATATCCCGTGTCCCAGGCATACTTGGCCAGGCATCGTATGCCGTTGCCGCACATCTCTGCTTCGGAACCATCCGGCTGAATGAGCCTCATGCCGAGATTGGCGCGCGAGCTGTTTGTCAGAAACAAAACACCATCAGCACCTATGCCAAAATGGCGATGGCAGAGGGCGATGGCAAACTTTCTCTTCTCGCTCTCCACCACTTGCTCGCGATTCATCTCATCTACCAGGATGAAATCGTTGCCGTTTCCATGCAGCTTGGTGAATCTCAGGCTGTTAGGCCGAAAGAGATCGTCATCAAGCTCAATCTCAGAAATATCTGCCAGCTTCATTTTATATACCATGCATCTTTTTACTTAGCTTGTGCTGATGTACGCTAATTGCGCTGATGTGTGGTGATGTCATATTAAACCCAT
>JAQTYS010000379.1 GCA_028688175.1 Methanothrix sp.
AATGATATTGTCAGCAACCTTAGATTAGTTGGCTATGATTACGTACTGAGTATTGAACATGAAGATAGCCTAATGACGCCTAGTGAAGGCTTTGAAAAGGCCGTACAGTTCTTAAAGAACGTTCTTATTTATGAGACCGCAGGAGAAATGTGGTGGGCTTAGTAGGTCAGAGCCCCATCAGCCTCATACCAACCGGTGGCTTGACTTGAATTGCCCAAAAAACTATAATGGTACCAGATATTAGTAAGCCTGGCACGTTTAGATCCATCTGGATACTATGGATAAGCGGATGCAATGTTGAATATTGTAGTTATGTCGGGCCTTGTTCTCAATGTCTTTCTTCAAGCAGGTCAGTATCCTGGTTGGACTATGGGTTGATTTATGAAAGAGGAGGTTGTCTAATTGGCTGCGATTAACACAAAAGTTCCGGACAAGCGGCGCATACGCTTTGCGGTAGCTACTTTAGCAATGTTAGGTATGTTATTAATCCTGATTGCATCACTGCAATTCAGTATGAACTTAGTCTATGCATCCGCTGACGTACGGTCCAGTCTCTTTGAGTTGCCCGAAGAACCCTACTGGAATATGTTAGGGCTTTATGAGGAACAGGGCTACCAAGTTACTGACACTGAAATTGTTATCAAAGCAGTGGATTATTCCGATACCAACTCACAGACCTTGGAAGTTATTGACGAGTTAGATGGGCGTCAAGGGGAATTCCTAGTCTGGCGTGAGGACGAGACTTGGGTCGATTGGACCGTCGAAATACCTAAATCGGGTCTTTATAGCATGAACTTTACCTACTATCCGATTGAAGGGAAGCGTGCGCCGATTCGCCGCTCCATGAAAATCAACGGTGAATATCCCTTTAGGGAAGCACGTCGCTTTCAGTTTAATCGTCTGTTTGTGGATAGCGCACCTCCAATCCAGGACAATCGGGGTAATGATGTACAGCCTACACAAGTTGAGATTAAGCGCTGGATGAATACAGACCTATATGATCCGGATGGTCTTTACCTTGATCCTGTTTTGTTTTACTTTGAGGCCGGAACACATACGATCCGACTTGAAGCTCTAGGTGAGCCAATTGTGCTGGACACCATCGTGCTCGGTGGACTTGAACAGATACCTAGTTATGAACAGGTGTTAAATGAATACCGGGCCAAAGGATACAAGGAAGTAGACAACGTTCTTGTCAAGTTCCAGGCGGAGGATACTTATGTGAAAAGTGATGCTACCCTTCGTCGTGAATTTGGCTCCGATCCATTATCTGAGCCTTTTGCAGCGGGACAGTGGAGATTGAACGAGTTTGGTGGATGGCGCTGGCGGCTCGGGAACCAAGAGGTCACGTGGCGTTTTACTGTACCGGAAACCGGATTCTACAAGCTATCAATGCGGGTGTACCAGGATGGGCACCTACCGTCAATTCGTTCGATTCGCGTAGATGATCAGTTTCTCTTCGAGGAAATGAGAGAGGTTCGATTTTATCGGGATAAGCATTGGCGGGTTGAAAGCTTTGCTGATGAAGACGGTGTTCCTTATCTGATTCCACTTGAAGCGGGTGAGCATACCCTTAGTATGGTGGTTAAAGCCGGTGAAGTAAGCCGTACGGTACATGTTTTCACCAGTACTATTCGGAGAATGGCAGAATTGGGCCACCGAATTAGCATGTTAGTTGGACGAAACCCGGACCCCAATATGGAATGGGAGTTAGAGAAGCGTATTCCGGGCCTAGTAGACGAATTACAGGAAATACGGGACGTCTTAGCCGCTGAAGTTGACTTCCTTACAGAGTTAGCTGGTGGTAAACGACCGATTATCGCTAACAGCATATTAATTGTTCTTGAACAGCTTGATCAATTCTTGGATAAGCCTGACCGCATGGTGATGGGTCTAGAACGGTTCCAAGGTAACCAGCAGTCCCTTGGAACGTGGATTCTGGAGCTTCAGGAAAAACCATTACGGTTAGATTATATTGCGTTTTCCGGACCGGATGTGCCGGAGCCACGTGGTAAGTCTAGTACCTGGGAAAGATGGTCACTTAGCTTCTTTAACTTCAAGGACTCGTTCGCCAAGGACTATACTGGTGTTGGTAGTTACCACGATGAAGGTAGGGTTCTTGAGGTTTGGTCGCTACGCGGCAGAGAGTGGACCCAGATTATTAAGGAGATGGCCGAAGAGACCTTTACGCCTGAGACAGGCATACACGTAAACATGAACGTCCTTCCTTCTAACCAGACCCAGGTTCTTTTGCTCGCTTCCGTGGCTCAGCAGGGTCCCGATATTGCCATGGGTGTTCCACCGACGATGCCGGTTGAATTTGCGATTCGAAATGGGTTAGTCGACCTTTCCGAGTTTGAGGATTACGAGGAGGTAATCACTCGGTTCCGACCAGGTGCCATGACTCCCTTCCAGTACCGGGATGGAGTGTATGCCATACCTGAGAACCAGGATTTTTCCATGATGTTTTACCGTACGGACATTCTAGGAATGTTGGATCTCGAGCCTCCACAGACTTGGGAGGACGTCTACAAGATGATTCCAACCCTCCATGCCAATCGTTTAGACTTCTACTATGCCGGTGGATTCATGCCATTCCTCTATCAACGGGGTGGGAAGTACTATACC
>JAQTYS010000380.1 GCA_028688175.1 Methanothrix sp.
AGACAGCTGCCTCCTGAAAGTTTCCCTGCTGGTAAAGCTCATTGGCCTGGTCGAACAACTGCCTTGTATCCTGGGCCTGTAAAGACGAGGTCATCCCTAGAATCACAATTAGCACACGTAAGAGTAGACGCATAGACCTCAACCTATCCTTTCAAAGTCCCTCACCATATCCAAAGCTAGTTGAAAAAGCTCCCCGTCCTTCTCTGTATCCCTGGCATAGCGAACCGCTTCAAGTCTAGCTAGCAGGTCCTCTAATCTACTTAGTAGGACCGGGTCCACATCCAAAGCCTTAAGATCATCTAGCACACTACGATCCATGCTGTAAGGGTTAAGACCGTATTTGCCGCCTAGGTAATTCTGCAATACGGGGAGGATCTCTTCCGGGGTCTGTTTCCGCTCTAGGATAGACAGCTCCCGCAGAGCATCCTTGGCAGCCTTCTTACTATCTTGAACCCGATTACTCCAAAGAAACCTCGCGATGGCTACTCCCCCCACTAGAAGGGTCCAGGAAACAGCAATGACAATAGGCAAAGAACCGGACTTGGGCTGCCGTCCCAGGGAGTCCTTAATAAATAGAATATCTTGACCAATCCTCTCCCGAGAATTCGGTGGAGCAACCTTCGTCGTAGAGGAAGCGACTTCCCCCAATACGCTCACCGGCACAGGAGAACTAGTTACCTCCAAATATTCCTCCGCTTCGGGGTCGAAATAGCAGAAGGTGAGGCTTGGGATCTCCCGCACCGGGGCCTTGGGGATAATCACCTGCTCATAGACCCAACTGCCCTCATTTTCCTCCTTGAGGTTGATCGGATACACTTGAAAGTCAGCGCAGCTTTCTAGGGCGGGAAGGGAGCTAACATGCACACTTCCACTGCCGAAAAGCTGCAGTGTTAGAGTAAGGGGTTCCCCGGCTATCGTGCTTTTCGGATCCACATCCACGAATAATTCGGTGAATTTGCCCACGGCACCGGCAAACCCTTCCGGGGCCGGTAAAGGAGGAGCAAGCACGTCAATGGCAATACTTGAGCTCGATAACACTAAAGGTCTTCTTTCATAACTAGTGAAAAAATCCGGAAATAGTCCACCACGGCTACTGCTTTGGACTAATACCTCACACTTCATGGTCGCAGGACCAAGGGTTTGCTGTCCCCTTTGGATAAAGGTAACATAAGTCTGAAAAGGGACTACCTGGTAGGTTTGTCCATTGATTACCTCACTGTGGGGGACCGGTTCAGCAGATTCATCCCTTAGTAACCCTTCTCCACTAAGCTCGGGCCACTGTAGGTTCTCAGTCCGCACCCGGGTATACAGAAGTAAGGTCACAGGTACCTTCTCATAGGCATAGACCCGGTTTTTAGGTATATCTATCTTTAGAAAAATATCCTCCCGCTCTTCTTGAGTCCCCTGAACCACCGTCACCGTAATAGACCCGGTGGTCTGGGTCTGACCGTCCTGGACCACCTGAAAGGGTCCGATAATGAAGGTGCCGGTCTTTGTGGGAGCCAACCGGTAACTATATTCGGTAAACTGATCCATTTTCCCATTGATCACCGTGAGTTGATTGCTCGACCCAATATAACTAACGCTCCATCCTTCAACGGTGATCCTCGGTTGACTGCTTTGTCCGGGGATTCTCAAAGTCAGCCTGATCGTATCCTGCAATGAAATCTCTGTCTTATCCGTTAATACTTCGATACCTTCTGCTACAACAGTACCGGAAATCAGTAGTGTTATAGCTAATATGCAAAGGATCCTTCGCACTACTATCCCACCTTGCAGTTACCAGTAATACTCTGTGTCCGTCCCTTGGGGAAAAGTCTTAGGATCTACTTTTAGTTCCCCTTCCTGGACATTTAGGTATTCCAATAGCCTAAGGGCCTCTTCGTAGGTGATCTCCCCTCGGTCCTGTGGGGTCTCGGCGGATTGTTCTTGAGGAGGCGAAGCATCCTGTTGACCTTCACCCTGTGACTATTCTTGCTGTTCCTCTTCATCCTGTGATTCCCCTTCACTTTTCTCCGGGGAGCCTTCTTGTTCGTTTTCTGCTTGTTTCAGTTTGTCCCGGATGAACTCATAGTTTATCTTCGCGTCAAGATCAGTCGGATCATCTATGATCACAGCCCGGTAACACTCCAAGGCCTCGGTAAACCTCTCCATCATGCTTTGTTGATCCTGCTCACCTAGACGATACAAGGTATTACCCAAGTTGTACCTACGCCAGGTATCTATACCTCCTGTCGGGGTGTCCTGACGATAGAATTCTTGGGCATTCCCGTAGTCCTCCTGCCGGTAATAGGCGTTACCTATATTGTAGTATAATAGAGGATTGTCCGGTTGATCAATTAGGGCCTCTTGCCAATGGGACAAAGCCCCTGCATAGTCACCGCCTTCAAAACAGGATAATCCTTTGGTAAAAAGGGCGCGACTTGGTGGCTTGATTCCCCAGAAGACTAGAAGCCCCCCGAGGAAGCAAAAGACAATTAAGACTAACCAGGCCACTTTCTTCACACCAATCGCCTTCCTCTTTCCACCATGATCTCAATCCCTAACAGAAGCACCGCTAGGAACAAAGGTACCTGGAACCGGTTAATCGGCTCACTACTCTCCGAAATTTCCCCATCATCCGCCGCA
>JAQTYS010000381.1 GCA_028688175.1 Methanothrix sp.
TCATCCGTAGGTCTCTGCTCAGTGCCTTCGCCGTATCGCTGTATGGTATGATCATTGACCTTTTTGGTTAGGTCAACGCTGTCATTGACATTTATGGGATTCTGCCTATTGAGTACTTGGATGTCCTGTGATGCATCAACCGACGTTATAAGCCATGTTTGCTCACTGCCTATCTCTAATGTTGCCGCTTGCTGCTTTATTATGGTGCGGTGCGTGTACGGCTTGTGGAAGTCGGAAGAGGTTTGTTTGATTACAGTGTCGAGATCCTCGTTCCCTTCCTGGTAATCATCCAAAATACGCACTACTCGATTTCCGTCCTTGTGATAGAACCCGGCCTTCGCTGACATCGAGCCTTTTATAACCATCTCACTTGGTAGATGGTGAGCAAAGCAATAGACCGTATAGGTCTTGCCGCCTGAGCTTTCGCCGGATAACTTAGAATGCAATCCAGCCGCTTGATTGATGTTTTGGACTGAGATACCACACTCCAGTTTCTCGATTGCTTTATCGGCACCAAGAACAAACCGCTTGCATGAGTCTACCACGAATTTAACCGGGTCCCCGGTCCTGAGTACATCGAGAGCTTTCTCCTTGATCTCATCAGAGAATTCCTCTCTGTTGCCTTTGGGTTTTAATAAGAGAGGATATAAGTTATTGTAATCAATCCCCTGCCCCTTGAGTACATCTTCAAACTTCTTTAAGAATTTGTGAGCTTTTTCTTCGCCTTTCTGCGAAAGGTAGCCATCTTTGAGTACTCTCTCGATTCGCGGCTTCTCCATCCGCCAATCCCACAAGCACCCGCCGGTTATCCTGTTTTCGTTATCGAGAAGAGCCTTGAACGCAGTTAAAACCGTTGGGCCTTTGGGCTCCTCTTTTTTCTTTTCCGGGATATCAAAGCCCATCTCTTTCGCCGCCTTGAGGGTGTCGGTAAATTTGCTCATCGTAGGCACCCCGGCTTAGCATCTGCGCAGCTAATGATACCCTTTTGTACTGCAATCCATTCAAGAGGCCCGCCGCCGCTCTTGTGCCGGAAACAGTGCCAACAGTTTTTAGCAGTGTTCACAGCAAAATTCTTCCCCGAATCTGAGCCATGTAGCGGATGAGATCCCCGGACCTCGGCTCCCGCGCGCTCCTTGATGTCTTTGGGCCAACAAACGCTATCAATAGGGATCGAATCGCCAATAGAAGAGCCGCCGGAAGACCGCCGCCTTGAGGGTGTCTTTTCCTCCGCTTCGATCTGCTTTAGCGGTGCAAGGATCTGTAGAAGATCGGCTTTCGTGATAGTTGCAATGGGCAGGTCTTCAACTACCTCATAGAGATTGCCGTTTGGGTGTCGGGATCGAGGGCAAACTACCTGTTGGCCTAATGCCTGCAGCTCTCCGAGATGGAGAGGGTCACCATCATTGTCTATCAGCTCAGGATCTTCAAGGATTATCTTCTCCCTCAGCTCCGAGCAGATGAAATAGAAGTGCAAGCCGCCGCGCCCGGTCCGCACTGTGAAAGTAGCCGGAAGCTTGCAGACGATACCCAGGGCTTCCAGCCTCGCGAGATCGTCTACATCGAGCACCACAAGCCCACCAACGCCGGTGAGTATGCCATAGTTGTGACCATTTGCCAAATATCCGGCCATTACAGCATGATTGAAGGGATAATTGGCCTCAGTGCTCCATCGTTTCCCTTCGGGCCGCTTGCTGCCATTGAGTATCGGCACAAAACGAAAGGCATCAACTCTGAGTCGGTGATGGATCTTTAATAATGCCCGTTCGAAAGAAGGGTCCATCTACTCATCCCCATCGCGATCAAGAAGACCTTCTAAATAATTTTCCAATATATATAATTTATCAGAGAAATCTCTTGCAGATTTCAACGCTTCATAGATAGCGGTTTGAACTTCTGCCGGATATATGCGACTATCAGGAATTTTTAACTGCTTTACATGTCGATCGAAAGACTTAAATCTAGTGGTGTGTAATGTATTCATGAGAGCCTCGTTTTCGCTGCCGGGATACCCCATATCCCGGTAAATATAATTTTTTGATAGCTTAGGCTATTCAAGCGATGCATTTCTTAAAAAGCCTCAAAATCTGCGACTATGTGCTGTGCGCAATTCCGATATCAATAAGGGATCGCGCCGCCCATGCAAGCGACGTTTCGTTATTTGTTGCCATCTTTTCGATAGTTCCACGTTGCTCTTTAGAGAGCTTTAATGTCAGTTGCCAATTGTATTCTGTTTTTCTCATAAAAATATCACCCATTTATTGACTACCAAGAAGAGAATGCAAAAAAATACCTCTCTCCATAAAACATGCACAGAGCCGCAAAACGATATCAGTATGTCTATATGAATGTTTGATGTTCCTTTACGTAAGCCTTCCAGCCTTTCCATGTGGGATCGGAACACTCATGCCATGCCCAATGGGATTTCTTCATCCAATCTTTGCCGTGCTCCTTCCTGCTATTGATTATATCCTCTCCTTCAATTTTCCATTGGTTTACATTATTCCAATCCAAGGCAAGGTCTCCATGATATGCGCGATCTTCTCTTAATCGTCGAACTATGTCTTTTTTGAGCATGTGGTTGAGGCCACGGTCAACCGTCTTATAATGGAATCCAGTTCTTTT
>JAQTYS010000382.1 GCA_028688175.1 Methanothrix sp.
CTTCTTCGCTCAGGTGTTTGGTCTTCAGGTTAGCATGCAGCCCATCATACCTGGTGAAATCGCTGTTGGTGACAAGCCCCATCTCCTCCAGCTCGGATCTCATTTCCGTCTTGGGGTAGGGAGTGGAGATGTAAAAGATGGGAAAGTCCACCTTGAGTCTCCTGGCCAGCTTGAAATTCTCCCACAGGTCTTCCTCATCGTCATCGGGATTGCCGCCGATCAGGCCGGTGGAGACGATTATATTATTATCATGCAGATACTGCACAGCTTTTTCGGCATCATTGGACATCTTGCCCTTGCCCAGGAACTCCAGATTCCTTTTGTTGATGCTCTCTACACCTAAAAAGACGCCGTCAAAGCCCGCCTCACCCATCTTGTCCACCAGCTGCTTGCTCGATGCAATGCCCGAGGCGGAAGCCTGCGTCTTGTAGCGCAGATGAGTAAGCCCGGCATCGATGATGGCCTGGCAGAGGCGCTCCAGCCGCTTGGGATCAAGGGTGATGTTGTCGTCCGGAAAGAAGATAGATCCGGCACCGTGCGCCTCTGCGTCCCGGATGTCCTCGATCACCCTCTCGATGGAAAAGCGGCGGAAGCGCCGGCCGTACATGAGATTGATGGAGCAGAACTTGCAGCCCTGGGTGCAGCCCCGGCTGGTCTCCACGCAATCAATGGGCACATCAAAGCTGTAAAATCCCTTGGTTATGAGACGCGCATCCCTTTTGGGCATGCGAATCTCCTCCACCTTGAGCAGAGGTCTGGGAGGATTGTGGACCATTTTTTCACCTTTCCGTTCCTCCCTTTTATCGTGGTAGGAGAGGCCCAGGATGCCCTGCGGGCTTTTTCCGGCCAGCTTGGACTCCACCAGCTCCCGGAAGGTGGATTCGCCCTCGCCGCGTACAATGTAGTCGATGAGCGCCGCATCCGGGCTCTTGCCGATCTCTTCTGCGGCCAGCGTGGGATGATAGCCCCCGAAGACCGTCTCTGCACCCGATTGCTTGGCGATCTTTGCCAGGGCCAGAGCTTCATTGTACTGAAAGCTCATAGCGGTAAGGCCCACCAGGTCATAGCCGTTTACCATCCCTTCCACATACTCCCGGTGATTCTTCAGGCCGTGAATGTCCGCCACATGCACCGTGCACAGATCATCCACATGCGCCGCCAGAGAAGCGAGACCGAGATTGGGAACCCGAGCGATGCGATCAAAATCAAGCTGGACTATGGGAGATGATAATAATAATATCTTCATCAATTGCCTTCTGCATCTGCAAATTACGCTCGCCCGCTCCGTTTCTGTTCACTGCGGCTCTGCTCTCTCCCGCTCTCATCGACATCCAGCAGCCTCAGTCCGGCATTCCAATCGAATTTGTTG
This sequence comes from Methanothrix sp., assembly GCA_028688175.1. Taxonomy (GTDB): domain Archaea; phylum Halobacteriota; class Methanosarcinia; order Methanotrichales; family Methanotrichaceae; genus Methanothrix. The sequence goes on from JAQTYS010000382.1 coordinate 1,370, forward strand.
GCCCGGCTGATGTAGGCGGCAACTTCTTTCACTCCCTCCCAGCCGCCGTAACGATAAGCATTGCCCCACACTCGGGATGAAGTGCGAAAAGGCGTATACCAGGGATGAACCTGTTTGAAAGACCAATCCAGGATCTTCGGAAACTCCTCAGGCTTGATTTGAGGATGATTCCAGACCATGTGCTTGCCGTCGTAGTGATGATAATCCTGATCCCAGATGCCGAACTTCTCCACAATCTCCGTCCACATGGGCGTCTGAGGCAGAGGAGTTATGACGCAGATCTGAGTTATATCCAGCTTGAGAGCAGCCAGCTTCTTTATGTCCTCGCGTAGCGACTCCTTGGTGTCCTCCTCAAAGCCGATCATATAATAGCCAACAGTTCCTAGCCCCCGAGCCTGTAGCATGCGCAGCGTCTCTAAAATATCCTCGGTACCTTCTTTCTTCTTCATCTGATTGAGTCGCTCTTGATGCAGGTTCTCTATGCCTATGGCTGCGCCCCCAAAGCCGGACACCTTTCTGCCGTTCTTCTTCCTCATGTCCGCCCAATCGTCGATCTTCGTCCTCAGATAGTCGGCCCTTGCCATGCAACCCCAGACCATCTGATACTTGTCCAGGAGTTCCACCACCGCATCGGCATGACGGCGATTGCAGCCGAAGTTCTCATCCTCGATCAGTACAACATTGATGCCTTGCTCCTTGTAGTAAGCTAAGACTCTCTCAATGCTCTGCAATGGGATGATATTGGGCTTATTACAGAAGACAGGCGTCTGACAGAACTTGCAGCCCACCGGACAGCCGCGCGTGGTGAACAAAACTCCGTAAATATTCAGTTTGATGTTGAAGGGCGTATTGAGATATTCGATAAGCGGAGGGTGAATGATATCTTTAACCTGCCGTCCGAAATAGGGTGCAACCTCTCGTTCAGAATAGCCCACAAAAATACGATCGAACTTATCTTGCACGGCAGTAGTCAGCGCGCCGTAGTTTCCCGCCCAGACCTCGCCAACGCCGGCTGAGCGCGCCGCCTGCGCCATCTCAATGGCTTCATGGGTCTCGCTCAGATAAAACGAGAGCCCCACCACATCCCATCCCTCTTGCAGCTTCTTTTGGTACTCATCCCAGGTGGGAAACTCCAGGATCTCCAGCTCAGGGATGTTCTGCTTGAGAAATCGCAGACCAAACGACTGGATGCGCGGCCAGTAGAATCTGAACCATGACCTGGTATTGGCTCCGATGTAATCGTAAGGCTCGG
>JAQTYS010000383.1 GCA_028688175.1 Methanothrix sp.
AAGCGGTTAGCCTTTGCATGAGAACATATGTCGCGCTCTTTTTATTTAAACCTGTAACCATTGGGCTGAGGACCATTTTGAAGCAGGCATCGGTCCCGCGCGCGTGCGTGCGCTCGTGCGGGGGCACTTGTGTCTGCGTGGGCAGCAGCATGTGGATTTGTGGTGCATCTTTCAGGGAGCGGGATTTTGCAGCGGTGGCATTTCATTATTACTATAAGTTGATAATTATAACCGAACAACTAACGATCTCACCACAGAGGCACAGAGCGCACAAAGGACACACAGAGACGACTCTTCAACGAAGGCTCGAGACTTCCTTCAAACCTCAAATAGCTTGAGTTCTATCCTTGGTGGTCCTTCGATTCTGGCATCTAATCCGATGGTGGATGCATTTCCATTATTTCCTTTACCTGGAATATAGCAGCGCTTCATAGCACCAACTTTCTGGACGTGTGCAGAACAAGCCGATGCAATGCCATAATGACAGAGCCTCTTCATTGCGCCCGTTGATCTGAAGCCATGGCCTCTATGAATGAGATCAACAGCAATCTTTGGACTCCTCTTTATCAATGCATTCCTTATGCGTTCATTGAAAAGTTCGCCACATAGCAGAACACCAACAACTCCACCCACTGTCGTGAGAAGACGAACATCATCGTAACTCTTCAGTTTGGCTTCCCATTGATTGTCCGTTAGTATATTGGGCTGCTTATTCCTTTTATTCCAACTTCTGGTAGAAGATCTTTCTTCCCAACTATATACCACTTTGTCAACTGGACTCCAGGCATATCCATATGCTAGGTGCCAGCTATTATCGTCCACGCCAAAAACTACCGCAAGCTCTAAGCCACGAGCTTCAGTTGTGAGTGCATACGCTATTTTTTGCCTTGATTTAAAGTCATTACCAACTACGAAGCCCCCGGGAAGTACTAATATATCAGCACCCAATGATTTCGCCTTTGCCATCGCCAGTTTTCCGGCTTTTAGTCGTCCTTCATTTTTGGATTCATCTTCAGGCCCTTTGCTCCCAACAGTAGTTATGGCAACCTTCATTTATATCCTCTCTGTGCATTGCTCATATAGCTATGAATAGTTGCAGTAATTGCATTTGCATTAGGGCCATTCATGAAAACATTTTAAAGCTTTGCGATATGAGGATAAGAGGTGAACTTTACGACAATTGCTGATGCAACGGATCAACAAGTTAAGACTCTGGTGGCAGTGGCTAAAAATCTTCGAGACAAGTACAAAGATGAATTGGAAAGTAAGAAAGAAAAAGGACGCTCTATACTCAAAAGACCTGATTTCTTGTGGTATCAGTTATTAGTGAGTTATTCAACGTGGGGCGGCGCAAGTGGATACGACGGCATGATTAAAGATGAAAATAGATATCAGCAGATCACCTATTCAGAGCTAATAAATCTTAGCAATGAAGGCCGTGTGAATAGGCTGCGGCAAATCATGAAAGATGCAAAAGTACGCTACTACAAGAAAAAGGCTCCGATGCTTGCGCGGTGCTTTAAGAAAATTGAAGCGATGGGTGGATTAGGGCAAGCCAACGCAATGCTGTTCAATAAAAAATTCGCAGCAGAAATGGAGAAATTCCTCGACGATTTTCCGGGAATAGGTCAGAAGTATGCGAACAATATTATGATGGATTGCTATCATCCGTTTTTCCGTGAAAAGATGGCACTCGATTCACGCATACAGTCCGTATCTAACGAATTGGGGCTAAATATAAAAAAGTACTCGGATCATGAAAAATTCTACTTGAATATTGCAAAAGAAGCGGGAATAGAGGGCTGGGAATTAGATAGATTGATTTTTGCACATCGAGACGAATTTCTAAATGCATTAAGATCACCCGCCAAGCCCTAATGCATTACCATCTCCCAAACCTTTATCTCCTATCACCCCGTCCCCCCTCTAGCTCCGGAATGTGACCATTTGGTCGAACCGGTAAAGGTGAAAAGAGATGAAGTCTTTTTACGGTTATATCAGTGAAGCCTGGTCCTCTCCCCGAGAGGGATATGTTGGCGCACTGCGGCAGGACAGGCTCAAGGCCTGGCGCCAGGAAAGCACCGTGCAGAGAATCGATAGGCCCACTCGCCTGGATAGGGCGCGCGCGCTCGGCTACAAAGCCAAGCAGGGCATAATCGTGGCACGTGTCAAGGTAAGACGCGGCGGCAGGAAGAAGTCGCGTTACGAGAGGAACAGAAAGACCAGCAAGATGGGCGTGAACGCCATCAGCATGGGCAAGTCCATTCAGAGGATCGCCGAGGAAAGAGCTGGAAGGCGGTTTCGCAACATGGAAGTTCTCAACTCTTACTGGGTGGCTGAGGACGGCAAGCAGAAGTTCTACGAGGTTATCCTGGTGGACCCGTGTGCTCCCTCCATCATGAATGATAAAAACCTTAACTGGGTCTGCAACGATGTTCATCGCGGCAGAGCCGTGCGCGGCAAGACCAGCGCAGGTCGCAAGGGCAGAGGCCAGAGGCACAAGGGCTTCGGCACCGAGAAGACCAGGCCCGGCATCAGAGCCCACGACGGAAAAGGAAAGTAAGTGATTGACAAGGTCTCTTTCCGGGCCTTTGTGGCAG
>JAQTYS010000082.1 GCA_028688175.1 Methanothrix sp.
GCATCCCACCCGTCCTTTGCAGATAATATCAACGAAGCGAATGTGGTTTTGGGAGCTGCAAATGAAATATCTATTCAATTCGAATCAAATACTTATAATATTACGAAAGATGCGGGTGGCTATGACTCCATTGATATGGATGAATTTTCTATTAAATATATCACTGGAGAGCCATTGCTGCCCAGCAGCAATGCGTTTGTTCTTCTACATCCAAATGCTGATATTTCCAGCATCAAATTGGAGATCATCTCGGAGAATACGAAACAGCTTGACGGGACCTACAATATTCGGCCTGCTCCGGAGCCCAGGATCTTGTTAGACAATGGGACATATGATTTCGCTGCGTCAGGTCAGCCAATTGAGGTTATAAAAAGTGCGGTCTATCAGAACGATTCAGCATACCCTGAGAAAAATGTTCAGCTATTGCCCTACTCGCAGATGAGAAAATGGATATTTGTCCCTGTGCAGTTCATACCCTTCAAGTACAACCCGGTGCAGAAAACTTTAATCCTCATAGAGAATGTAACTGTGAAGATTTCGTACGACCTGCAGCCTGCACCCAGTGCTGAGGAATCAAATCTCTTAAAGGATACTGTAATGGATAGCCTGGCACCTGGCATGTTCGTTAACTATAACGAATTGAAGGATTCATATGGTGCACAGGTCTTAGCCAGCTCAAAGACCAGTGCAACAGGACGCTACGTCATTATTACAACAAATGCCATCCGATCTGCATGCAGCAGCAAACTGAATGCTTTTATAGCTCACAAGCAATCTCTCGGTTTCACGGTTAGCGTAGTGACGGAGACTGATTTTGCCGGGCTGACTGGTCAGGCTCCAGACAGAAAAGCTGAGAAGATCAGGCAATGGCTGAAGAATAACTATGTCTCGCTTGGCATCAAATACGTACTATTGATAGGAAATCCCTCGCCATATGAATCTGGTGAGGGTGATATTCCCATGAAAATGTGCTGGCCGCGCTACGGCGCTGGTGATGGCTATGAGAATGCACCCACAGATGCATTTTATGCCGATCTGACCGGCAACTGGGACCGCGATGGAGATGGCTATTATGGCGAATGGTCGGACTTTACAGCGTCAGGTGGCGTGGACTTCTCTTCGGAGGTTTATGTGGGAAGAATCCCCGTCTATAATGCAGATTATGCCACATTAGATAGAATCCTGCAAAAGACGATTGACTACGAGTTATCCGGCAGCACTGCCTGGAGGAAGAATGCTCTTCTGCCCATGGGCTTTTCTGATGGCGTTACGGATGGTGCATACGTGGGCGAACAGATGAAGAACAACTATCTATCCCCCAATGGCTACTCATCCTGGAGGATGTACCAGCAAGGTGCTTCTGGATCATGCACGTTGGATTCGGTATTTGCCAGTGAGGAAAACCTGAGAGGGGGCAGCGTTGTGCCCAATCGTTGGGCAGGCAGCGACTTTGGTATTGTCAGTTGGTGTGGACATGGTAATTCTAGGGGTGCCTATGTTGGTTATGGCTCTTGCAGTGATGGGGCAATCATGCTCAGCAGCAATGCACCCAGCCTTGACGATACTCATCCATCTTTCACCTATCAGTGCGTCTGTTTGAATGGTTATCCTGAAGATGCAGCCAACCTGCAATATGCCATTCTCAAGAATGGTGGTATCGCTACCGTCTCCGCCACCAGGGTCTCATGGTATTCTCCTGGCCAGATCGACTTCGTCATGACCGAAACCAATGCGGGAATGGGTTATGAATATGTGAAGAGACTGGTATCGGAGCAGTCTGCTGCAGATGCTTTGCACCTGATGAAGTCGAGCATGTATCCCTATATTACTGAATGGCTGATGAACTACTACGTGTTCAATGTTTACGGTGATCCATCTGTCTCTATAATGAATCCCTCTTTGCCACCGACCTGGACTTCCCTCGGCGGGTACTTGACCTCGAAGCACTGCGCCATAACGGACAACCAGGGCAGAAGGCATGTCTTCGTCAGGGGTGGAGACAATGCACTGTGGGATAATGTGGATGGATCCTGGATTTCACTTGGCGGAATTCTGACCTTTGCACCCTATGCTGCCAAGGATAAAAACGGCCGAATACATATTGTCGTTTGTGGGGGGGACTATGCATTATGGGACTATGTATTCGATACTGCAAGCTGGACAGGTGGCTGGAAGGGCCTGGGTGGTCATCTCAGCACCATGGCGACAGCTGCTATGGAGCCAACCTATGGTGTCTGGATGAATATAGTCGTCAGAGGCAGCGATAATTCACTATGGCTTTGCGAATTCAATGTCGATGATCTGTCATCATACAACTGGATTGGTTTAGGCGGGCATCTAAATAGCTGGCCATTTGTGATCTTCGACCAGAACAGCCGCATGCATGTCTTTGTTGCCGGCGGCGACAATGCTCTCTGGGATAGTCGGGGCATTCTCTCCTCTGGATCATATTACCACAATTGGCATAGTCTGGGCGGCGTCATGCAAGATGCACCCTTCAGCACCCTGGAACCCGGCCAACCCAACTCCTTGGCAGTAATGGTCCGAGGGACAGACAATGCTCTCTGGATAGCCGACGTCTCTGCCTTGAGCGATCCGGAGACCTGCAATTGGATAAGCTTTGGTGGCTACCTCACTTCGGAGACGTTTGCATCAACAGATACCTCCGGCCGAGTTCATACCTTTGTCCGCGGTGGCGATGGTGCCATGTGGGAGAATGTCTTTAGCAGCAATCCCTGGAATCCATCCGGTGCGCAGTGGATAGGACATGGTGGGAGCATTAGCATGTGGTCGCCACAGGCATTGCTGGGTGGCCAGACCTATGCCTATGTGCAGTGGGGAGACTCAGCATTATGGCGCAAGGTGTTTGATACGTCCGTCCCCTCATCTTCTGTCGTAGAGGCATCCGGAAAAGAGGATGGTCCAGTCGAGCCGGTGACGCTGGTGGAGGGTGCTACTGGGGCGACAAAAGCCTGAGAGGACCGGAGGAGAGCGGGCCTGCGGGGTTTTTCCTCAGGCCCGATTATATTGGATTGAGGGACTATGTGACGCCTTCACCACGTCCTGAATGACTCGTTTCTTCCAGAGATGTACTCATTAAATGGAAAAATGGTTACTGCACAGGTCGGATTTTTGGCTTGACCAAATGCCGGTTAGATTTGTCGTATCTAACTCGTTAATCCATATTGCATTGTCCCCGCCTCGAACTGCGATCTCAATATGGCCGTTCGGAGATAGAGCTGCATTGGCATTCGAGTTAGTTGCGATGAAGCCGCCAAGACTCGTCCAACCCTTCCCTTGAATCCAGTCCCACAGAGATCCGTCGCTGCTCTTCACTAGGACATGGATCTTGCCTTGCGAATCCTTCACCACACAGGGATCTGATGTGATGTTCTCACCAATCCTCGACCAGCTACCTGTTTTATTTGCCGCATCTAACTCGTTAATCCATAATGCATTGTCCCTGCCTTTTATTGCGATCTCAATATGGCCGTTCGGAGATAGAGCTGCATTGGCATTCGAGTTAGTTGCGATGAAGCCGCCAAGACTCATCCAACCCTTCCCTTGAATCCAGTCCCACAGAGATCCGTCGCTGCTCCTCACTAGGACATGGATCTTGCCTTGCGAATCCTTCACCACACAGGGATCTGATGTGATGTTCCCACCAATCCTCGACCAGCTACCTGTTTTATTTGCTGTATCTAACTCGTTAATCCATAATGCATTGTCCCCGCCTTTTACTGCGATCTCAATATGGCCGTTCGGAGATAGAGCTGCATTGGCATTCGAGTTAGTTGCGATGAAGCCACCAAGACTCGTCCAACCCACCCCTTGAATCCAGTCCCAGAGAGATCCATCGCTGCCTCTCACTAGGACATGGATCTTGCCTTGTGAATCCTTCACAACAAAGAGATCTGATGTGATGATTCCGCCCAAGTCTTGCCAGGTTTCGTCGACGTTATCCAAAAGGCTATTCTCTTTTCCTCGGACAAATATGTGAGTCCGATCCTGTGCATCTTTCATCAAAAAAGGACTTGAGGATATAACATCTCTTCTTTTATAAATCTCTAATTCGGACTCATCGTATGGGAATTTAAATATCCGATTTTCATAATTGATATAGCCTATTTTTAATTTTTTGATTATATCCGAATCTGTTTTTTTGATTGGATTGCCAGTGAAACGCTCTATTAAGCTCAGACCCTCATAATCTGTTAATGCCTTCCTAGGAATGCCGTTGTATGTAAAAATTATAGGCAAACGATTGCCGAATTCGCTCTCTTCACCGAGGGCACGTTCAGCAAATACGTCATATGGCGGATTGTAAAGGCCAGGTGTATTGATTAGAACTTCATTTGATAGGACGTTGAATTTAATATGATTTCCACAATCATAATTATACAATAAAGGCCCTATGATCAGTAGAGTAATCAAGAATGATGTAAACAGATATATATTCACATTTTTAGCAGAAAATCTTGGTATTTCATAGATACAGATCAAAACAATTAATGGCAGCATCCACACGGAATATCGATTAATATACATCATTCCGCAATTCCAGTTTACTGCGGTGCTGCATATCGTAGCCATTATTATCAATACCAACCATAAGGATGGAATAGTCAGTTTTTTTCTGGCGATGGAAGCTATCAACATGAAAATCGATAGGAACAATAGGAGTGGTATATATGGTAGCATTCCGAAATTTAAGTCGAAGAATATGCTAAAGATTTTATCGAAAGAGATGTTGCTGATATTTGCAGCTCCACAAGAGACAATTAGACTCAGAACGTGATAGTTTAAGTAATAAAATATGTATGGAATAATCGAAATGGATGCACAAACCGACAGAAGAAATAGCTCTCTAAGGTGTAGGCCTGTTGCCTTCCAACCATCTAAAATTATATATATTGTTAAAATTGATAAAGATGGATTTTGTAACGAAGCCAACGATGATGCTAAAACGGCTAATCTATAATTATTTTTCAATAAAAAAGCAACAGCTACTACCACTAATGAATAAGAAAAAACCTCTGGATGAGTCCAGTTTATGTAAAATATAATAGGACTGAATGCCGAAAATAGAAATAACCATGTTTTTTGAGAGTGGGTTAAATTAGTTATGCGTAAGAGAATAAATAGGCTAAATAGGAGCAATAACGAATTAGTTATCTGAAACGACCTAAGTTCATTAAAATTAAAATAATGCAAAAATGCAAAAACTGGTAGATTAATCAGAGGATATATCCAAAAGTGATATGAGTACCAGGCTCCTTCTAGCGATTTAAAGTAACCCGAATAGGCAAAATCTTTGCCGAAATTGATCCTATTTTTATTCTCAATTTGCTCTCTTAGTGCAAGATCTTCCTCACGTAGGTCTGGAGTCAAGTGATTAAGGAATGAAACGGTCATTCCTAAATATTCATGTCCATCGCCTATTATGATAGGATTAAAGAATACTGTACTGAATAATAGCAATAGTGAGTAAACAGCTAATATAATTGTCAAAATTTTAGGGTTCATGTTCCAATTCATGCCCTATCTCCATATAGTAATATAACATTAGCCAAAATGATCAATATAATACTAATCAATTTATAGCTTGATACTTCCTCGTGCAAGAATATATGAGACAATACGAAAATCAAAGGATAGCTCAAGCTCAGTAACAAATATGAAAATCCCAATTCCATTTTTGATAAAGTAAATATCCACAATGCAGTCGAAATTACATAAATTATCAATGCTAGTATTAAATATTTGTTAAGAATAAATCCTATTATATCCTGGACGTTCTCAATTTTCAAATCTCTTGAACATAGTTTGAACAAGAGCTGGCCAATTGAGATTAAGATAACTGTAATTAGGGCATAGCTGATATATCTATTCATCAAGATAGCTCCTAATGCTTCGTCTAAATTTTAAGATTTTTGTTCCCGCGTGATTGATAACCATTGACCTATGCCCATAAATGGTCATATCATTTTTCGTTATTGCTTCTCGTATATTCTCTCGTCCGATAATAATTCCACCATTTCCAACCTCATTTAAAAAATGTGCATCAGAACCTGCTGTAATCGCTAGGTCATATTCTTTTCCAAAATTATATGCTAAATCGTTATATACTTTAGAGAAACATCGAGCATTGAAGCCTTCAATACAATCGAAGAGCCCTACATCATCTCTCGTTAAACGAACTGCATGGTGCCTTAATTTGTCAAATGGATGAGGTATGGCCGATATGCCGCCCGCGCGTTTTATTTCATTTAGAACCTCTGCGAAAGGTCCTGGCTCAATCTCCCTATTTATGAAATAGGCCAGAACCTCGCCTCTGTCTGTAGAGATCTCCTCACCAATTATGACGGATAGTTTCATCTGCTCGTCATTGACTATATCGAAAACCTCTCGTGCACCGTCGATGGTGTTATGGTCTGTAACAGCTAATCCATCCAGCCCTTTTTCGATGGCGCGCTCTATGAGATGCTCCGGCCTCATCCAGCCGCATTTCGGAGAGTGAAGCGTGTGGATGTGCATGTCTAACTTCATGTATTCACCTTGTAAAGCGCCACGATTACAGAAATCGTCCAGAGGGCGAGATTTGCCAGTGATGTCCTGTCCTTCAGTATGAGCTCCGCCTCATCACCAAAGTTCTTCAAATAGACTAGCTGCACAAACCGAAAGACACCATAGAATGCAAACGGAAGGGTGATCATCATAAAAATATGCACAGAGAATGAATAAAGGGCGTAAGACATCAGGAGCATTGACACCGATATGTTCAGAAGCTCCTCGATCATCTTCACCGTGTACTGTGATAGGCAGTCTCTGGAGCTGCTGGCGGTTAATAGCTCATGTCGCCTCTTTCCGAAGGCCAAGACAAACGCCATCAGAAATACACAAAGGACTAGCCAAGGGGAAACCGGTACATTGATGACGACACTGCCAACAATTGCTCTAAGCACAAAGCCGACTGCAACTATTATTACATCTATTAAAGCAAAATATTTTAAATAATACGTATATACTAAATTTATAATTATATATAACAACTCAATGTAAACCAACGACCTGTTCACAAAGAATGAGGTCGATAGGGTTACAGATAATAACAAGATAGATACTAATAGGGCGGTTCGAGATGAAAGAGTCCCTGATGCAATCGGTCTGAACCTTTTAGTGGGATGGAGTAGATCTTTCTCCGCATCTTTTATGTCATTTATAATGTACATTGATCCTGATATTAAACAGAACATTGCAAACGCAATGAGTGAATGCAGCCACATTTCCATGCTAAATAGGTTAAACGAAAAAATTATGGCGACGAATATGACCAAGTTCTTGTACCACTGATGTGGCCGCATCGACTTTATAATTTCTTCAATCAAGATATCGCCAGCAGAATCTGCCTTAGCATTCTATGGATAACAAGATGGCGCATAGGGTAATACCATTATTTAGATCTTATGCTGCAATGCACAATGTGGAGTCCAGAAATTATCTTGCTTCTGTACTAATCTTATGGTGATCGAATTATTCCTATAACTTCATAACCAAACAGTTCTATTGCCAATTGCGAAATAAGCATCCAAAGGCATTTTTTGCCTGAATGTCCTTTATTGAGTCTCCGGGATTGGAAATTCAAGCTGACGTATTCTCCGAAAAACCGGAACTACAGCAAAAAATCTTATGTACGCAGGCAAAATTATCCTCTGTGCCCAATTTTTGATAATTAGAATTTTAATATCATACATTGTGTGTTGGCTATTTCAATTATATGTTCGGGCTTATCTGCAAAGAATTCTTGAAATGCTCTTCTTACTCCCTCGGCTGCATTATAGTCATGAGAAACCATAATGCCACCCTTGCTCATTCTTTCATAAAAGAAATTAAGGCACTCTTTAGTGCTTAAATAGGTATCAACATCAAAATGGACAAAAGAAAATTTCTTGGTTTTTATTGGGTCTGCGGTCGTCGGAAAAACTCCTTTATATAAATATACATTTTCGTAATTCTTAAGATTTTCCTTAACCTCGTCAAACGTTCCCGCATATTGGCCTGCAAAAAATTGCTTTGAATCTATACTGCCAACCTCTGGTAGGCCTTCAAAAGTGTCGAATAAATGCAAAGTTCTGAGGCCTTTTGCCTCACATATAATTTTTGATGAACCTCCTTTATATACACCTACTTCGGCAAGATCTCCGTTGATCTTTTCAGTAACCTTCACTGCCATAAATATTGTGTAGGCCTCACTCGGGCATAATAGCAAATCGGTTTCTTTTTCGATTCGATGCAGGAGATCAAATGTATCTCTTCGATATTTATCGTTATACGAAATTATTGTGGCTCTTTGGCTTGACAGTATATAATTTACGGCTTTTGATAGAACCACCCAAAAATTTGCTTTGGCGTTAATCAATATTCGCGTCATTAGATGCATCCCATTTTCATCTTGTAGTCCAGAATGCTGTATGCAATACGAACATTATTTGAAAGTGTTTTTTGGCAAAGATTGCCAATTTGCGAATTATAGAGAACTCCTTTGCCATCTTATTGGTTACATAAATAGTAAGGCTTATAGGGGCGGCGGACAAGACTTCAAACCTCTGGTTACCTTGTATTGAAACACTCTCTGGAGCAGCGCTACTTTATCTGTCATTGTTTCATTCCGATTGTTGCTCTTGCAGTGTCTTATATTTAAGTATTTTGAAAAACAGAATCTTTTGTGTAGTCCCAAAACCTTTGACTTTATATGTCCATCAATGGGGCATGGAATATGAATAAAGCTATAAAGCTAACTGGGAGGATGATCAGATATATCGTTCGGGCTATAAAAAGAGATGCGAAATCATCAAAAGAATCGCGGAGGATGTGAAGTTAAGCCCGTCCTCTGTGAAACGTGTCTGGATGCACAGGTCGAAAACCAAGATGCTACAAATCATTAACAAATTTAGGAGAAATAAAAGGACTCTGGTTGAAGAGTCTGTTAAGCTGATACTTGAAGTCCATAAAGAGCAAAATTTGGGAGCAAGACTACTGGAAAGAATCATCGAGTTAATGATGATAGTTCGTGGCGCATTCTCGGGGTGGAAAGTTCGATGCAAAAACAACAGATAATGATGCATTACAGCTCCTCAAAGAAGCTATGGATAGATTTGGCTGGCTGACAGGTTTTGTGCAGGTGCAGGCTGACACAGGGGCCCAATTCTATGCCAACAAGCAAAAATGGTTACTGCAAAGGCCTGAGTTTAGGGACTATGGTAGCGCAATCTATATTATGTAAGAATGGCGGTTGTGAGACCTGCGTGAACTGCTGAGATTGGTATGGTATCACGTGGTTGAATAAAGTAATGTGTGGCATATGAATGGAATTTTATGGACAAGGGGCTTAAATCACATCCGTGCTGCTCGAAATGTGGTCTTGTTAAGAACGTATCTCGCGACAGACTCAGGCCAATCGGCCAGTGTTTAAATATCCTCGGAAGTATGGCAAAGGCTCACTCATTAATCAATGCTCATATGATATCTCTTGATTTGAATTGCTTAGAAGGTCTTATAGAAAAGCAGGCAGAAGACCCGCTCCCTTCAGGGGGCGGGATGAATGCCGTACCTACTGCTATTGAACTTGAAGCGAAATAGATATCTAGTTAGGGGTCCATAAATATTTCGATGGAGCAGGGATAGGGATGAAGACTTCCTACAAGTTCAGGATCTATCCTAATAGACAACAGGAAGTTCAATTGGAACTGACGCTTGATACTTGCAGGCATCTGTACAACACGGCATTGGCTGACAGGAAGAATGCCTACGAAGTTGATGGTATCAGTCGAACCTATGAGGACCAAGCAGCCAGTTTGGTGGCTGAGAAGAAAGATGGAAACTTCAAAGGCGTCTTTTCGCAGGTACTTCAAGATGTTCTTCGCAGGCTGGATAAATCCTTCAAATCATTCTTCCGAAGGGTCAAGAATGGAGAGACACCTGGATATCCTCGATTCAAAGGAAAAGGCTGGTATAAGTCGTTCACCTATCCGCAAGTTGGATTCAAGCTCGATGGTTCAAAACTGACTCTATCCAAGATCGGTTCCATCAGGATCTTCAAGCACAGGGAAGTTAAGGGGAAGATCAAGACCTGCACCATCAAGAAGGACAACCTTGGCCACTGGTATGCGATCTTGGTATCTGAGGTTGAAGATGTATCTCCGATTGAGCCAAAGACCGCTATTGGTGTAGATGTGGGCCTGAAGAGCCTGGTTGCTCTCTCCACCGGCGATACCATTCAGTATC
>JAQTYS010000083.1 GCA_028688175.1 Methanothrix sp.
TAATTTAACTGCCTGGGCTATTGGTAGCTTAGCCAATCTGGTTATTTTTGCAGGGTTTATTATCATTATAGGCACGATCTTAGGTGTTATAATTGATGGGATTCATCATTCATTTATAGAAGACGATATTTTTGATAATTTCAAGGCAGTATATATATTGAAAATGCCGATTAAAAGAATATTAAAAGCCAGAAATTATGATAATTTTACAAGACACTTCTTCTTTCCTAAAATGGGAGATAAAGGAGCAAAAGCTATCGAGCTAGAGGATCATTTTGATCAAGCATATTATAGATACTCGGAATTTTACTCAAATATATTTATATCTTTGATTATTTTTTCAATAATATCACCATTTTATATCTTTGAGGTTTTAGAACTGACCTGGGAGATATCAATAGGAATCGGCATCGCATCTCTTCTCATAGCTTGTATCTGTTTGATCTGCAGTTATACCTCATATAAAACATATTTAAAGGCTCAAAGCTCAGCAATATGTGGCTTTATAAAAGAATCGGAAAGCGAAAGCATCTTGACAAGCGAGATTGAACCAATAAACTGCTACAAATATAATATATTTAGATTTTTAATATTTATTGGATCATTAATTCCGGCATCAATTATATTAATATATTTAAATATATATTTAGAAAATATAATCGTATCAAAATTTGCAGGAGAAATAATTATAGCAGTATTTATAATATTGCTAATTGATTGGATTTATCTGAGCAAAAATGTTTTTCAAAATAATAATAAACTTTCAGGAATAGAGATAATTGAAGAGAATAAGCCATTCGAGATTGGCGAAAAAGTAAAAAAATTTTTAAATAGTCTACTTGATGAATACTTAATAGTTAAAGCAAAAGATCAAACAAAGAACATTGATGAATTGATGAAAGAATTTAAAAAATCCAAGGAAGATCTTGATAAGCTAAGAAATGAAAAAAAAGAATTAGCAAATGAGCTAGAAGCTCTTAAAAATATACAAAGCGGATTTAATAAAATAAGTGGAGAAATATATGAACAACTGAAAAGTATAATTAAAAAATTAAAACAGATAGATTTAAGCAATGAATTATCAAAGTCATCATCGGCGGCATTGTTTTCATTCATTTCAAGCTTATTATTATGCATGATAATCTTATCTGCCGCTTATACCCCGATTAATTTAAATGTCGAAACTACAAGTATAAAATTAAGCGAAAATATAACCGATAAAGCGAAAATCAAGAACCCTGTGGAAACATTATCAATTAAAAATCTAGGGAAGGAATTAAACTTAGTTAATTTAAATATAAGTGGCATAGAGTCTAATTGGCTGGAAATTAGCTACGTAAATGATAAAGGATATTTAGTAAAAAAGAGCAATAATATAACTATTAACAAAATCGCATCAGACGAGACAAAATTCGTTCAATTAAAACTAAACTCAAGCGCCATGGATATAGGCAACACGTCCCCAGGATCATATATAGGATCTATTGATATTAAATACAAAAATAATGAGAAATCAGTTCCCTTAAGCATCAATTTAACTAAAAAATAATATTAAACCAAAAAGTGATTAGTTCATCCCAAATTCTCGGGACAGAACCATTTTTTAGAGCCTAAATGACAGCGTACCCTGCCGCTTCATCGAGCTGCTCCTCAATACGCAGGAGCTGGTTATACTTGGCCGTCCTCTCGGAGCGGGCAGGTGCACCGGTCTTGAGCAGCTCGCAGCCCAGAGCTACAGCCACATCGGCAAGAGCCGAGTCCTCTGTCTCTGCCGAGCGATGAGAAGCCATGACCTTCCAGCCCGCCCGGAAGGCCATGCGTGCCGCATCAAAGGCCTCAGAGACAGACCCAATCTGGTTGAGCTTGAGGAGCAGAGCATTGCCGGCATGCGTCTTGATGCCCTTCTCCAGACGCTTTATGTTGGTGACATAAAGGTCGTCTCCTACTATTATCGTGCCCGGCAGCTTGGAGGTAAGCTCGGCAAAGCTGTCATACGCCTCTTCTTCGAATGGATCCTCCAGCAGAATAATGGGGTAGGTCTTGACAAGATCGACATAGTAATCAATCAGCTCTCCTGGAGCGAGCCGATTGCCATCCACAGAGTAGCCGCCCTCCATATAAAAGCTGGATGCAGCCGAGTCCAGGCCGATCTTAATCTCATCACCATAGCCGCTGACATCAAGGGCGCTCATGATGGCATCAAGTGCATCGCGAGTCTTGACCAGAGGCGGAGCATAGCCACCTTCATAACCGACGTTGGTTGCGCCCACACCGTACTTGCCTTTCAGGATCTTGCCCAGAGCATGGTAGGTCTCCACAGCCATGCGCAGGCCTTCGGAAAACTTCCTGGCCCCGGTGGGCTGAATCATAAACTCCTGGATGGAGAGGTCATTGCCGGCATGCTGACCACCGTTGAGGACGTTGAATGAAGGAA
Source organism: Methanothrix sp. (assembly GCA_028688175.1). GTDB lineage: Archaea > Halobacteriota > Methanosarcinia > Methanotrichales > Methanotrichaceae > Methanothrix. The sequence continues at coordinate 2,435 of JAQTYS010000083.1, forward strand.
TGGGCAGACGAGAGGAATTGACTCCACCCAGATATTTATAGAGCGGCATTTCAGCTGATGAGGCAGCTGCCTTGGCCACTGCTATTGATACTCCTAAAATGGCATTGGCACCAAGATTTGATTTATTAGGCGTGCCGTCCATCTCAATCATGAAATCATCGATCTCCCTCTGAGCAGAGGCGTTCATGCCCAGCAACTCGGGAGCTATTACCTCATTGACATTCTTGACGGCCTTGAGGACGCCCTTGCCGCCATATCTGTCACCCCCATCACGTAGCTCCAGAGCCTCATGCGTGCCTGTAGACGCCCCGGATGGCACGGCGGCGCGACCAAAACCGCAGCAAGTGTAAACATCAACCTCTATCGTCGGGTTTCCTCGTGAGTCAAGGATCTCCCGAGCATGAATTTTCTCAATCTGAAACGACATGCTATACCACGCTAAACACTTGGAATGCTTCTTTATTAAGGTTAGCTATGCCTGAAAAATCGAATCATAAAAAAAGATGCCTGAGCCAAAAAGCCCAGGCATTTAGCGCCTAAATGGTTATTCCTTCATCTGATGTATTCAGATCCCAGTCTGGCGGCTGCCATCCGTCATATCTGAGAGTCCTGGGGGCAACACCCGTGCCCCTGACATCTATGTAGGCATATGCATCGGCAGAACCGCTGCCGGATCCATCTACTGCGCTGGTATCTACGTGAACCTTATTGGTATAAGCTCCATTTCTGGCAGCACGCATACTGTACTCAATGGTTACCAGTTCATCAGGCTGCAGATTGGCATAGTTCCAGTTGATGTAGATTGGATCAACGCTGTATGGCTCAACTGAGGAATTTAGCAGAGTCATATCCACAGGAATCTGATCGGTAACCTTCGCGACCCAGATGCTCGTGCCATGGTTTCTGAGCTTTATGGTGTAATGCACCACAGCAGGATCATTTGGATCCAGTTTAGCGTTCTTTTCCACAGATACATCGGATGCACAGCAGCCCAGCCATGCAGTATCCAGGCTCGTGCAATTGGTTGAAGAGACCACGCTCTCGCCTGTGACTCCGCTGACCTGGACGCAATTGAGCACATTATCGGACGCATTCTCGGTTATGTTGAGCTTGAGATTGATGCTCAGGCTGTTGCCAATTCCGAGATGCAGTATCGTCCAATTTGCGTAAGACGCTGTAAGACCAGCGGGCTTGACTGAGGAACTGATGTACTGAGTGCCCGGCGGGAAGAAATCCGCAACATATACCGGAGCCAGAGCGCGATTACCGTCATTGGTTATTGTTATGGTGTAATCGCCGATCGTAGAGTTAATCAGGTTAAACCATTCGGACTTCCTAGCACCTTCCTTGGTCACGGTTATATGCGGATAGTCGTATTTCGAGACGCCGGTCATGAGGATATGGCGGTTAATGCTATACTCGCCTACATAGCGCTCCTCATTGTTTACCTCATCTGTGCTATTGACACCGACCGATGCTGCTTTGAAATCGGCGATGCCGCTGAAGGTTGCATTGGTCTTCATCTCGTTTAAGCCGAGAGCTACGGAATCTTTCTTCAGATACTCCAGAGAGGAGAACTTCTCGCTGATGATGCTGGCGGGAGCCGAGCCCTTATTGGAAGTGTTGCACGGCACTTCAACTGAAGCTGCTCCGGTTGAGTCATTGGCAGCTATTATAACGCCTCCGCGCAGATTGCCGCTCTTGGACCACAGACCCTCATTCCACTTCATATTCTGGTTGGCAATAATTGAAGGGGAGTAATTGTAGCTGCTAGGTTTATGAGAGACCTCAATATCCTTCGCTATATAATTAGTGAAGGTATCGACTATCTCATCGCTCTTGTATGAACCTGAACCAGATTCGTAGGTTCTCTGACTGGTGCGCACCCTCTTATCTGCTGCAACAAATCCTTCTCCGGATGCGGACTTTTGGGTAACAACGTTCTTGCCGTACTCATCAAATGACTCGTTGATACTGAATTGGCCGCTGTAATCTTCCTGGCTCTCAAAGATGGGTTTCTTCTTGGGGCCGTCATTCGGCTGGGATTTCTTGAAGAATCCAATGCTGCCCTTGCCGGTGAAGCTGGAATCAATCACCATCCTCGAACCATTCTCATCCATCTTGACATACGAATCCCGGTCTACGTCGGTAGCGTAGCGGTAGGTCTCATGCATAACTGCGCCAGTGATGTGGTTCTTGGCACGAGTCTCCTCAGTCCACTTGGAATTGTAATTTATGGCTTTGTTGCCCGGCAACTCGAAGGTCGTCGGAGAGTAACTGGCTGAGACGTTCTTGAGCGATTCGATGGATCTATTCTCCCATTTGAGATGTGATATCTCTTCAGAGCTGTAATCACCGCTTCCATGTTCCTTAGTCTGCAGCTGTGTGCCTATATCCTGGATGGTGACATCAGTGCAAGTGCTATTGGTGACCTTGACTTTAAAGTCTCCATCTCCAAGATAACCGGAGACGTAGACGCAATTGTCTACCATATAGGGACCAACTGCGGTGGATAGGTCGTTATTCACATTGACAAAGCCCGTTCCCTTAACTGACTGCTCAAGATCGAATGTCGTCTTGATCTTTGGCGTTCTGGCTACAATGATAATCTTCTCGCATCCTCCAGGTTGGATTGAATCAATATACCACAGGCCGTCTTCGGATGGTTCCGGATAGCTGGCTATGATCTCAACCCTACCGGGATTCTGGAAGACATCTTTGACTATTACCTCCTTTAAAGGTAACAGCGACCCGGGAATGTTACAGACGGTAATGGTATAGGTAATCTCCTCTCCAGGACGATATACTTTCTTATCGGATGTCTTGGAAACAGGGAACCATTTGACTGCAACATCTGCCTCATCTTTATCTTCAACCGGATCTTCGCCGTTAAGAGGCGAACCAGATACTGTGACGATATTTGCCAGATCACCCACAACCGTATTTCTGACAATTGCTTTCAGGATGATCTTGATTTCTCCATCAGGTGGCAAGAAGGGAATCTTTTCAAACACTTCCAGGTCCTTCCATTGCACAACGCCTGGAGAGATTAATTCGCCACCGTGATCGTCTTCTAAGTAATCAAGACCCTTAGGAAGAATATCTTGGGCAGATACTTTTATAAGTCCGATATAGCCGTTATTCTTAATAACTATCGGAAACTCGATAATATCACCTGGCAGACCGGAACTCGGAATCGCATCTTTAGCTACAGAGATAGATGCCCTTCCCACGGATACGCTTGCTCTACCTTGCCCGGTTACCTCTTTGCCATTCTGGGTGACTCCAGTGAGCAGAACGTTATTCCATAATTTATCGACTGCAATGGTGTCTATCTTGGCATAGAGATGGAACGACTTGGATGAAAATGGAGGCAAAGTAAAGATATTGGTCCAGGTTATGGTGTTCTTTGGATTTTCAAGGCCGTTGAAGTCATCTCTGAGATAAACCAGGCCATTATCCAGCACATCCACTCCGCTCATCACCAGGGGCGTGGAAGCAGTATTCTCCACGGTAATCAGGAAGTCAATTTCCGTGTCGATTCCACCCTTACTCGGAGTGGCTGTTTTCGTCACAATTAAGTTGGCCAGTTCAACCGTAGCTGTATCGGTAGATGTGACCTCATGGCCATGTAGATCCGCACCCTTTATCGTGGCCGTGTTCAATATCGGACCTGGCAGATCTGAATCTGTGACCGCATATTTGGCAGTAAATATCAGAGTATCGCCCTGCATTCCACTTGGTGCAAGTACCCGGCCTATTGGATCCGGTGAGAAAACACTGACATGATCATCTTCCATACTAGTAATGGTTAATACTGCAGTTCCGGTGTTTTTCACTGTAAAGGTATAGGTTATTTCATCGCCGACCTTGGCTATGGTGGGGAAGGCTTCCTTGGTGAGGCTTATGCTGGGCATTTGGCCGAAGTAGTGGCTTGGATATTGGCTCAAAACCGGGACGTTATTGGGATCAAGGCCCGTAGCTGTGCCGGTGTTATCATACTGGTCGGGAGCAGCCGTGCCGACAGGAGCGGTGATGAGAGGGGCGGTTATACCAGGAGCTAACTTGTCGATGGTACCGACCAGCGAGGGATTGAGACGATTGTCCGTAACCTCGATGTCATGAAGCTCGACGTTACCGATGTTGGTGACCTGGTAGGTCCAAGTAACCGGCTCGCCAACGTCAATGAAGGGACCTGGGGGGATCGGAGCGTCTATTCCATTCGTATATTTCTTGATCAGGATTGATGGGGTTTGGCCGAAGTAGTGGCTGTCGTAGCTTTTCGAAACCGGGTTGTCATTGGGATCAAGGCCCGTAGCTGTGCCGGTGTTATGATATTGATTAGGGGCTGCCTTGCCAACAGGAGCGGTGATGAGAGGGGCGGTTATACCAGGAGCTAACTTGTCGATGGTGCCGACCAGCGAGGGAGTGAGACGATTGTCCGTAACCTCGATGTCATGAAGCTCGACGTTGCCTGTGTTGGTGACCTCGTAGGTCCAGGTGACTGAATCGTCTACATTGATGTAAGGACCAGGGGCATCAGGGGCGTCATAGCCGTTGGTATATTTCTTGATATCAATTGACGGGGTTTGGCCGAAGTAGTGGCTGGGGTAATCGTCTGAGACCGGATCATTGTCAGGAGACAGAGCAGTGACTGTGCCTGTGTTAAGATACTGGTCGATGGTGGCGATGCCAATAGGTGCAGTGATGATCGGCGCAGTTGCGCCGTGGGCCAATGTGGGGATGGTGCCGACCAACGAAGGCGTAAGACGATTATCGGTGACCTCGATGTTATGCAGATCGACGTTGCCTGTATTCTTGACTTGGTAGGTCCAGGTGACCGAATCATCTTTATTAATGTAAGGACCAGGGGCATTCGGGGCGTCGTAGCCGTTGGTATATTTCTTGATCTCGACAGCCGGGCTTGAATCATAGGTGTATGTAACCTCAAGATGACCGGTTGCATAAGCGCGAGCAGTTCCATCATATGCACCTGTCGCTTCAATTCTGGAATTAGTTACGGCTCTGGCCGGCAAAGTGATTTTCTCACCCGGTGTTGTGGCAATAAAGTCAGCCAGATTGGCATAATCCCTGGTCGCGGTGCCTGAGTCAGGTATATCCTCAACCCAGGGCTCATTAGGGGCGAGCACCTTTGATTTTGTCATAGTTGCCGTATTAACAAATGTATTTAAGTCGGGCAGAGTAACAGTAATACCAACATCAGAATAGAGCGTTACAGTTATAGGCTCCGTATTTTCCCAATACGCTGTAACAGCCATATGCTGACGAACGCCTACATCATTTTTAATGCTGATTTCTTTCAACTCGCCAAGCGTTGGATCAAACTTGTCAACAGTATGAGATCCAGACCAGGGGACAAGCTTTTCCGGGGAAATGTCACTGACTACAGTTTTGGTCTTGTCCATGGCGGTTGCTGGGGCTATCATTAAAACAACTATTAGAGTTATCGCTAATATATTATTAATCTTAATACTAATCCCTCCCATTGGCTTGAACTCGGATTTCGAGTTCGGGCATTTATAACTTCATCTCCTCCAAAGGAGAATATTCATAAATTATACAAATCAACGCACTTGCTTGAGGAATTATCCGGGTCATAATGACTTCATCTGACCGAATTGAGCTAAGGGTAGTAACAGATATCGGAATAACAATATTATCGCCAGATGACGAACCAATAAAATCCTCAAGCGATTCTATAGCATATAACTGTGATTTATTGTTCGACTCGTTAAGAGATATCTCCTCTAAAGGATTCAATTGCAATGTTCTGTTTTCTCTCGAAGAAAGTACAAGCACCGTTTTATTCGGAAGCGCTAGAGATAGGTCTCCATTTGCCTCAATTGTTACATTTGCAGAATTATTCCCTTGATTGGCTATTTTGAGATTATAGCTGGGATTATAAATTATGCTCAATTTTGCACTTACCAATTTACCTGATTCGGGATCAAATTTAGAAATAGTCGCATTATCTGACCATCCCGCATTACTTATTGGATGATCATAACAATATTCTATTTTTTCGCCTATGCTTATCCCTGAAATAAAAAAAATCGCTACAATTACCATGATACCATAGAATAGATGAGATCTCAATCTACCGCAATTTTTTAACCTTAGTATTATATACAAATTCTGGTTCAAAAAACCAGCCATAACGTGTCCCTCCTACCATTAGGCAAATATGTCTCAGAGTTATTAGCATCAGTTCAAATCCACAAAGACTAACCCGTCCTATTGAATATCAGATTTCTTCTTAGATCGAATTACTATTTATGCTAGATGTAGTTAACAGGATCCTATATAAAACTTATTAGAGTTCTGCACTTAAAGATATTAATCTGGAAAATTATTGTTGATAGAGACCTTCGATCAGGATATTTACTAAAAAAAAAAATGATCCACAGTTAGGGATCATACCTAAAAGATGAAAAACCCGGCGCGCCATATCCAGCGCTGATATGAGCAGTGAAGGCTGTTTCTTTTTTGGGACTATGATCCTGATAAAAAAACCTGCTATGATCTCGCGAATGCCCAAATGCTCTGATCTGATTCATTCGGCAAATCCGGCAGATTCATCATCGAACAACTTATGTGAAGAAAGAATTTCAGGAGGGATGCAGGTAATCATCCCATCCTGTTTTCCTGATGTTTAAATGCTTATGCCTTCATCTGATGTATTCAGATCCCAGTCTGGCGGCTGCCATCCGTCATATCTGAGAGTCCTGGGGGCAACACCCGTGCCCCTGACATCTATGTAGGCATATGCATCGGCAGAACCGCTGCCGGATCCATCTACTGCGCTGGTATCTACGTGAACCTTATTGGTATAAGCTCCATTTCTGGCAGCACGCATACTGTACTCAATGGTTACCAGTTCATCAGGCTGCAGATTGGCATAGTTCCAGTTGATGTAGATTGGATCAACGCTGTATGGCTCAACTGAGGAATTTAGCAGAGTCATATCCACAGGAATCTGATCGGTAACCTTCGCGACCCAGATGCTCGTGCCATGGTTTCTGAGCTTTATGGTGTAATGCACCACAGCAGGATCATTTGGATCCAGTTTAGCGTTCTTTTCCACAGATACATCGGATGCACAGCAGCCCAGCCATGCAGTATCCAGGCTCGTGCAATTGGTTGAAGAGACCACGCTCTCGCCTGTGACTCCGCTGACCTGGACGCAATTGAGCACATTATCGGACGCATTCTCGGTTATGTTGAGCTTGAGATTGATGCTCAGGCTGTTGCCAATTCCGAGATGCAGTATCGTCCAATTTGCGTAAGACGCTGTAAGACCAGCGGGCTTGACCGAGGAGCTGATGTACTCAGTGCCCGGCGGGAAGAAATCCGCAACATATACCGGGGCCAGAGCGCGATTACCGTCATTGGTTATTGTTATGGTGTAATCGCCGATCGTGGAGTTAATCCGGTTAAACCATTCGGACTTCCTAGCACCTTCCTTGGTCACAGTGATATGCGGATAGTCATACTTTGAGACGCCGGTCATGAGGATATGGCGGTTAATGCTATACTCGCCTACATAGCGCTCCTCATTGTTTACCTCATCTGTGCTATTGACGCCGACCGAGGCGGCCCTGAAATCGGCGATGCCGTTGAAGGTTGCATTAGTCTTCATCTCATTTAACCCGAGGGCTACGGAATCTTTCTTCAGATACTCCAGAGAGGAATACTTCTCGCTGATAATGCTGGCAGGCGCCGAGCCCTTATTGGAAGTGTTGCACGGCACTTCAACTGAAGCTGCTCCGGTTGAGTCATTGGCAGCTATTATAACGCCTCCGCGCAGATTGCCGCTCTTGGACCAC
>JAQTYS010000084.1 GCA_028688175.1 Methanothrix sp.
ATGTGCATGTTAACGGGCCTTTTGGTGCTATTACTGGCAGCACCGGCCTATGCATCAGGATTTTATGGATCGGGTCCATGTGAAGCAAGAAATGCAATCGAAGCATACTGCATGAATCATGGAGGATGTCCTAAAGACGGATACTGCTATTTTCCGGACGGCAGCTTCTGTGAGCTTCGATCCTTTTACAATGGCACCTGTCCGGGACGAGAGTACTACGAGCAGGCCATGTGGATGGCAGAGGCCTACCGCTTCCTTTATGACGACGGGATATACAGCACTCCTTACATACCCAACATATACCCATACAATTATCCCTATTACTATCGACCAACCTATGCTTATGGATATGGCATGTAGTAATAGTAATTGAGGAAATAGCCAATGGAATAGACGATAGATGAAGGAAGGGGGTGAAAATCGTCCCCATCCCATTAATCGCTTTGCATCTTTAAGCCAGGATGTCACGCTTGAAGTTCTCGAAGCCGATCTCCTCAATGAACTCGCCCAGACGCTGTTTCTTGGCGTGGTCCTTATAGTAATTAATTATCTTGCCAATTAACGAGAAGACCTCCTCATCGGAAAGATTCTCGGCCAGCATCACACCCAACCGGGGCTTAACTCCGCTGCTTCCTCCTACTAAAAGCCTCCATCCCTTGGACATTCCGATCAAGCCGATATCTTTTACGGCAGGCTCGGCACAAGAGTTTGCGCAACCGGATACGCCAATCTTGAATTTCCAGGGTAGCGGCATGCCATGATATAACTCATCCAGCTTCAAGCCTACCCCCACGGAATCCTGCTGGCCTCGCTTGCAGAAAGTGGTTCCGGGACAGATCTTGATGCTTCGCACACATAGACCAATGGCTGCCCCGGCCTTCATTCCCAAATCCTTCCAGGCATCATCGATATCCTTGGGATCAATTCCAACGATGGCGATTCTCTGTGCAGAGGTGATCTTGAGAACTTTAGCATTGTATTTCTCTGCTACATCGGCAATCTTGCGCAGACCGGCAGGATCTATTATACCGCCTGCTATATGTGGCGCTATGGCATAGGTCTCTTTATCCCTCTGCACAATTGCGCCCTTTTCCAGAATATCTTTTGACATGGTTTTGAGTTCTCCAATTGAGGAGCCACAGTTCTTCCCAGCAAAAAGGATTTCTCTATAACAATCACGAAAAAGCGCTATGAGAATTAAGCATTGAGAGATTTATTACATCTGATAAGAAGAGAATATACGAGACGAGGCTTGCTGATGAGGAGTCGTTTTTATGCATCCATCGCGGATTAATTCCTCATCAGCATTGCTCAAAAGACATCATGCCTGTGCCTTTGCCTGCGAGGCAGCCCCACTTGGCCTGCTCTTGCGGTGCCTTATGACATGGCGCGAGCGTCTTCCTGAGACCTCTTCGCTTTTTACCCACTCACCCGTCTCGTCGTCCTTCTCGTACTGCTCTTTCACGGCCGACCAGGCAGCTTCGTGAGATGCCTTCTCGCGATCTGCATCCTCAGTACTCTCTAAATCCTCCCAGCAGCTATTATAAGCTTTCATGTAAAGGGCCTTAGCGCGGCTGGGCAAATTTCGCACGCTCTTGGGCAGCTCGCTTATGCTCTGAAATGGCATCAAATACACCTCCTGTTAATGTTTGAGCTTTTTAGTAACCAGCTTACTATGAAGATCCTGGTTAAAAGGTTTTGGGATCATGCAGTCTTGGGATCAGGAATGAATATCATCCCTTCCTTGCTCCACAGCAACCTTCCGTCGTCGCCCTTGACTGCCATTACCTGTACATTCTCAGATTCGCCCAGATTATAGACGATAAGATCTCGTTGTCCCTCACCGGTCAGGTCCGGTCCGGCTACGGCGTAGACCAGGCCAAAAAAGGGTTTCTGCCAGAGCAGCTCTCCATCTGATCCCTGAAGAATGACGATATCGCTACTAATCGAACCGTTCTCGGCATACTTGATAAGACTGACTGATATTTCGTCCTGACCGTCGCCGGTCAGATCTATCATCGGCATAGCCAGGGCCGGACCGGCAAAGCTGCGGTTCCAGAGGGGCATGTGCTCCTGGCCGTCTCTGGCTTCAAGTATAGTGGCAGTGATGTTCAGAGGGACTTCTTCGCCTGCATCCTCGCCGGCAATCGATCCGTTCAATTGATAAATCGCAGCAATGCTGTCTGTCACAATATCGTCGGTGAGGTTGCCGGCAGGATATTCAATTGCCAGGGCACCGGAAAACATTCTCTCCTCAAGATTTGTGCCATTGGAACCGTTTAACCGGGCAATGCTGGTGAATATTCCATTGTTCATGCTGTCCATGCCGAACACGTGCACCAGGAATTCAGAGGCGTTGTTCCCACCGATATCTTGGACGGGATAGGCAAAGGTCAATGCCAACATATGAGATCTGCTCCAAATAACAGATCCATTGCCGCCGTAAATGGCGGAGACGCTGCTGTAAGGGATGAAGCTTCCAGCAGCCAGGATTTCGTTTATCATGACATCCGTTTGGCCGTCGCCATTGAGGTCACCCGCTGTTTGGGCAAAGACCAGGGAGCCAGGATACTCTTTTTGCCACAAGATACTGCCGTTGCTGCCGTTAAGAGCCGAGATCTCCGAATCAAAGGCTCCTGTGCCGGCATCACTGCTGATGTTCATGACCAGGAGGTCGGTAGCGTTGTCCCCATTGAGATCAGCAGCAGGAAATGCCAGGCGGATGACTTGCGGCTCACTTTGCATCGGTGAGGAAAGGTTGGAATCATAATAGTTGTCTTCAAAATCAAGATCGCCAAATGCGTATTCTGATGATTCAATATCTGATGAATTAATGGTAGTTTGGTTTAATGCAGTCTGATTTGATGCAGTTTGGCTGCTTGAATTCATTGCCATAAGATCATCAATTGATTCGGATCCACTGCCCACTGCGACCCCCTGGGCCAGCAACAAGAAGCATGCGATCAAATAAAGAGTTATAAATTTTATATCAACTCCCCCGTCAATATCTCATTATGAATGGAGTGCTTGGGATATGAACCTTCGCCTATTTCCCTGGAAAAGACATATAAAATTTAAATTATGTCCCAATAAAATCGGCATCCCAAAACTATTTCAATAAAAAGCTCAAGCCGGGATAGCCAGAGAAAAGGCAGACCCGGCCTTGCCGCATCGTAGAGATGAAGCGAAATCAAGCAAGTTTTTTGCCCTTATATCGCCTTCATTTTTTTCATTTTTTCAGCCAATTGAGCTTTAAGTCTATCTTGATTTGCCTTCATCTTCTCGGCAGGAGTCATCACTTCTTCTGCGGCCGGGACGACCGTGGGATTTTCCTGGACCGTTGTCGTTTCGGGTGCGACGGTAGTATCTGCATCAGCGCTGCCCTGGCAATTTCCTGGCGGCGTGACGCCTTCATTTACAGAAATACTCAGATTGCCCAGGAAGTTCGCCATCATAGTCGCGCTCATATTTACGTCCGTCAGGATCATAGCCACGGTCATATTGTTCGGCTGGTAAGCGATGAGATTGCGATTTCCCAACTGTCCCAGGAGAACCGGTCCTGTCTCGGATTCATTATAAACGGTCTGAGCCATGATAGGATCAAAAGCTTCCAGATAAGGCTTCAACTCTGCGGGCTCCACCTCTCTCTGGGGTGCCTCGCAGGGATAGAGAAGATGCAGTTCTACCCTATTTCCGTCCAGCAGCATTGATGCTGCAACCTCTCTTCCGCCGGTATAATTTGATTCTGCCATGGTTTCCGGCTCCACAACTACCTCTGGTGGAAGACAGAAGACAAGTTTGGCATAGCTTCCCATCTCAGCTCCTGTGCAAACGTCTTTTTCCTGGGCGATTGCAACGGAAAACACCGTCACGAGGCCAAGCATAATGCAGCAAAAAAGCAGCATCTTTCCAAGAGGCACAGATAGATCCTCCAATTTCCTAAATTTCATCCAATCCACCTCATTGCTAATTTATTAAGTCTCCCTTGCAAATTCTAAATATTTGTTTTCGCTTATACCTCTCAAACTATTTAGCCGTTTTCCAATCGCTTATAGAAAGCTCCGATATGATAATATACTTGAAATAATCTGTGTACAAATTTAGGATAAAAGCATGAGTGGAGGATAGAACAGTAATGTCAATATCAATGGCAAAATATTTTGTCGCAGCTTTAATGTTTTTGACTATGAGCGCCTGCGCATCGGTTGTCATAAACGAGATGGAGCTCAATCCACCGGAAGGCGGGGTGGATTGGGTTGAGATCTATAATCCCGATAACGAGAGCGTGGACATCAGCGGATGGACGGCTGAGATCACCGATGGAAGCTGGGTAGGAAAGCTCCCTGCTGTGCCTGCAGGAACCATTCTGCCTGCCAAGGGCTTTTACGTCTTCAATGGCCAATCTTCCTGGAATCATAATGATGGCGGATATTCCACGCTGTATGATGCAGCCGGAGAGGAAATGGACAAGACGGCCAACCGGCAGGACTCCATGAACAACGACTTCACCTACGGCAGGCATCCGGATGGCCATGATACAAATGCTGATGGCGACTGGGGCCTGGGCTCTGCCACCAAAGGCGAATCGAATATACGCTAATCTGATGGGTGTGAAAAAAATGTTGCTTAAATCCGATATCGGCATCAAAGCGCTCCTGGCTTTCTGCGGCCTTATGGCCGTCTGTGGCCTGGGCATGTGCGACGTAGTCATCAATGAATTTGAGCTAAGCCCGCCCGACAATGGCACCATATGGGTAGAGCTTTACAATACCGGGGATGCAGCCGTGGATCTGACCGGCTGGAAGATCAATATCGTAGACAAACCCTGGGAAGGCCCCATCCTCCTGAAAGGCAGCATCGAGCCCAAGGGGTTCGTGGCTTTTGACGGTCAGGATACCTGGACTGCTACCGGCAATGGAACCGTATTCCTCTATGACGCCACTGGCACAGAGGTAGACAAGACATCCCAGCAGAGCGACAACTCCTATAGCGATTTCACCTACGGTCGCCTTCCGGATGGCAAGAAGACCGATACCAGGGCCGACTTCGCCTTCATGATGGCCAGCAAAGGCAGATCCAACGTAAGGTAGAGCCCTGGCCTGGAACGAAGCTAAAAATAGACCATTATCATCTCTGGCTCATTGAGCTGATGATAAGCCAAAGTGGCCAGAGAGACATTTTTCTTAGCCTAAAAAATAGAGCAATCAGTCCATCTGCAAAGTGTAATGAGTATCCCGATTGAAGCTCTTCGTATGCTCATTCTTGTTGATAATCCCGCCCATGCCGTCCCTCTGGGAGATGGTAATAGTATGAGTCTTGCCTCCCCCTATGGTTAAGCTGGCAATTCCATCCAGGGAGCCGTCGCTGTTATCGTTGCAATAAAAGACGCCGTCCACAAAGACATCGAATCCTTTTATTCTTTGAGACTTTATAGTAACAAAAGCATCACCCATCGAGATGGAATTCACATCCACAGGCGAGAAGGAGGGCTCGCTTTGCCTGGGCTGGATATCCAGGATGAGAGCATTGCCCGGATCGCTTCCCTGAGAGAGCAGCATGAAGAGCCTGCCGCTCTCCTCCGGCGTCAGTCGGAGCCGGTAGTAGCCTGCCAGGAATTTGAAATTCCAGTGCATAGTTGTGCTATTGGCATAGGATACGAGATAGATATCGCCGCTGCCGTCCCGGGGAGTGTGTACTATCAAGTCGACTGCTTCGCCTGCCGTGACCTGCCCGTACCGGGTCCAGACTGAATCCTTGGCAATCCAAAGCTCGCTGAAAAGTGGCGCACAAGCAGTATTGCTGAGATAATCGGAGGAGTTAAGCTGCCTCTCACCCAGGTGAATCGACTCCGGTTCATTACCGCTCAGGTTGAAGTATATTGGATCCGAAAGGACTGTTACTCGACTTTCCTGTGCACCATTTTCCATGGACACACCACCGGGCTTCGTCCAGGGCTCCTCAGTCCAGACCGGATTTCCCTCCGGCATCGCCCAGGCCGACAGTGCCAATAGCATAACGAATGTTGAGGCGAAAGCCGCGACCCAAAGATAGTGGCTAAGGCGCATTTTACATCGTCTCTAAAGCGTCAATGCCCAGAGTCTCCAGGGTCGTTCTCAGAGCGTTGCGCGCTGCCCCGGCCAGGGCCAGTCTTGCCCGCCGCAGTTTCGGCTCGGCATCCAGCACCGGGCTGTAGCGGTAGAAGTGGTTGAAGCTCTCCGCCAGCTCGCGGGCGTACGTTGCTAGCTGATGGGGCTTCAGCTCGCGGGCGGCTCTGTCGATGACCAGATCAAACTGCGCAATCTTCTTGATGAGGGCTATCTCGTTTTCGCCGGTGAGCAGATCGGCCTGAATCGGAACACTCTGGCCCTCCGAACTCGCTTCTGCCCTGCAAAGATCTTCTCCCTTGCGCAGGATGCTGCAAGCCCGGGCATGCGAGTACTGGATGAAGGGCGCAGAAAGCTTCTCAAAGTCCAGGGCCTGCTTCCAGTCAAAGGTGGTGGCCTTGTCCGGTGAGACCTTGACCACATCGTAGCGCACGGCTCCCGTTGCCACCTGGGCCGCCACCACTTTCAGGAATGCATCGCTCTCCTCCGGCCGGCGCACCTTAACCTCCTCATAGGCCTGCTTCTCCACCTCGTCGAGCAGCTCATCAGCGGAGATGAACTTGCCCTTTCTGGTGCTCATAGAGCCAGTGGGAAGGGAGACGAACTCAAAGATGACCACCTCAGGCTCGCGAACGCCTAAAAGGCGAAGCGCGGTGCAGAGTTGCCCGGATACCAGCTTGTGGTCGGCTCCCAGGACATCCACCGAGCGGTCGGAATTAAGGGACTTCCAGCGATGATAGGCCAGGTCGCGGGTGATGTAAAGCGAGGTTCCGTTGGCCCTCTTGAGGACCATCTTCTTCTCGAAGCCGTGGCCGGTGAGGTCGAGCTGAAAAGCCCCCTCCTCGTATTCCGTGAGCCCCGTCTTCTCCAGTTGGCCAAGAATCTCTGAGACATCGCCCTTTCGCACAAACTCCGACTCCCAGTGGTAGCTGTCGTGGCGGATATTCATGCGGTGCAGCGTCTCCTCGATGCCGCCAATGGCGTACTTGATGGCGCTCTGGATCTTGGCCACCGTCTCCTCGTCGCCCGCCTCGTAGTGCTGGATAACCTGATCTGCCTCATCCCGGATCTCGGGGTTGGTCTCCATGAGACGGTTGGCGGCGATGTAGACCTTGGCCACGGCATGGTCGGCTTTGCTGCCGTCCAGCTGGAAATGATCGCAGCCCACGACCACCATGGCCTCCTGGCGTCCCATATCGTTGACATAGTATTGGGCATCCACAGTGCAGCCCGCCCGGCGCAGGATGCGCACCAGAGTGTCGCCGATCACGGAATTGCGGATGTGGCCCACATGCAGCGGCCCATCTGGATTGGCGGAGGTGTGCTCCACGATGACCCTTTCATTCATGCACCCAGTCCAGGCGTTGTCTGCCAGGGCCTGGCTCAGGACCATGTCCAGGAACTTCTGGCTCATGAAGAAGTTGAGATAGGGGCCGGAAAGCTCCACCTTTTGCACATAACTGAAATTCTGGCTGATTTCCTGGTGGATCACCCTGGCAATGGCCACCGGGCTCTTCTTCAGAACCGGGGCCAGCCGGAAGGCCACGGATGAAGCCAGATCGGAATGGGGGCTCAGCTCCAGCCCAAGATTGTTTACGCCTTCCTCTACCTTGTAGCCGCAGCGCTCGAGGGCAGCATGCAAAAGGCCCTCGACCTCGCTCATAAAATCGAGAAACATGGGAACACCAGTATGAATAGTATCTTCATCCATCAACTGGATGGGGCAATATAAGCATTACGTCAGGTATCGCCTTTTAGGAAAGTATATGATGTTTAGCAACTTACATTAATGACGAGGTTTTACCATGAAGCTCTTTGCGACTATTCTAATGCTGTTGTTATGCGCTCCGGCCCTTGCCGTATCCGATGAGGCGAGCGGAGTCGAAGCCACCACCGCCATCACCCTGCCGGTAGACTCCGTCACCATCTATCCGGACGGCCTGATGGCAGTGAAACGAACGGGAAACCTTGACGTAACCGACGGCGTGCACAAATTTGTGATCAATGTTCCGGAAAAGGCCGAGCAAAGCTCAGTGCTCCTAACTGTAAGCAATGCCACCCAGGAGCGGGTGGTCTACGATGCCAATCCCGTCTACACTCTGAACATCACTGCGCCGGGATCGCAGAGCTTTGACCTCTCTTATCTCATGTACGATGCCGCCGCCTGGAAGCCGGTCTACGACCTGCACCTTCTGAATGGCTCAGTATTGGTGAAGGCCAATGCCGTTCTCAGCAATCGCGGCGGAGAGGATCTCAAAAACGTGCGCCTCAAGCTGGTAGCGGGCCTGCCTTTGGCTGTGCAGCCCTATCTGGCCAAGGCCGCGCCCCAGATAAACCAGCGATATGCTGAAGCCGCACCCCTGGCCGAGTTCATGGACTATGCAGCCGCACCGGCACCCTCCTCTGGCGAGCTGGAGACGCTCTACATCTTCGAGCTGGAAGGGCGAAAAGATCTGGTTATGGACAAGGAAATCGGCTTTCCCCTCTTCGAGGAGGTAGCGCCCCTGGTGAGAGTCTATACCTGGGATGCCTACAATCAGGAGGAGGGACCTGTCAAGGAGGAGATTCGAGCCAACAATACCCTGACAAATCCCTGGCCGACGGGAAATGCATTGCTCTACAGAAATGACGAGTATGTTTCCACCATCGAGATGCCCTACACTCCTTCCGGCACAAACGCTTCTATTGTTGTGGGCCCATCTGCCGATCTGAAGGTAGAACGCAAGCTCTTCGACTACAATAAAACTGAAAACATTAAAGTGATAGGCTCAGGGCTGGGAAATCATACCGTAAAAGAGACCATTGAGGCCTGGACATATAATCTGAAGATCAAGAGCAACCTGGACCGTGCAGCGATGCTGGAGATAACAGACAGCAAACCTCAAGAGGCCGTGATTATCTCTGTCACACCCAAGCCTGCCGAGAGCACGGCTACCAGCCTGAAGTGGAAGCTGGTTATTGCGCCGCGACAGAAGATGGCCATCAATTACACCTACCAGATGACGACAACAGAAAGCCTGGATAGTGCATATTAATTTCAATTTTTTTCTTTTTCTATGTCGGTTTTCCAGATAACTTCCGGCAAAAAATTTTATAGCTCGCACATGAATTTGCGTTTAAAGTACCTGCGTTCTTTACGTCAACCCTCATTGAGAAAAACCGCGAATCACATAAATAGGATGATGAATGAGTTCATATCCATCTTCGAGAATCAGTGGATTGCTATCATGGGGGCAGAAAAGGAAATGCAACTTACAGGGATAATAAAAAAATCGGGAGATTATTATGTTGCTTTATGCATTGAGATCAATGTATCTAGCCAGGGAGAGAGCATAGAAGAAGCTAGGAAAATGCTGCAAGAAGCGTGTGATGAGTATCTCTCATTTATGAAGGATGAAGGGCTGGTAGATGAAATAAAATCAGTTCCTGTGGACATTCTACGTGAATTTCTCATGGATGATGTCGAGTGCGTGAGGCCGTCTTCGAGCTGGGTTTACTCAGAAAGTATAACCTTTGAGGTCTGTGCCAGTGTCTAAGAAGATCCCACCCATGTCGAGCCAGAAACTCGTCAAGCTTCTCAATCAAGGCAATGCCATGCAGAGATAAATGCACTTATTTGAAAATAAAAAATATTGTATGAGCAAAAGGGATTATGGCTTCTAATCCACCTGCACTCTCTGCGCATTTATGACCACGAGCTTGGGAAGATGCACCTCCAATATGCCGTCCTTGAAGGTGGCTTTCACCAGCTCCGGCTTGACCTCTATGGGCAGCTTGATATCTCGCTTGCGGCCCATGGTTCCCATCTCCCGGCGCAGATATTTTCCCTCTCTGGGAGTGGTCTTGGCATCGACATAGAGGCTGTCTTCTGTCACCCGCAGATCGATCTTCTCTTTGCTCGCGCCCGGCAAAGCCACCAGGACGATCAGCTCATCGTCCGTCTCAATGAGGTCAATGGGGGCAAGATCGCTGCTCTTGACCTCGCTAATCTCGCTGCTCACATCTCCCAGTATCTTCTTGGCCGCCTGGCTCGCCTGGCTGGACATCCTGGCAGCCTCGACTGCCGCCCTGCCGATCACACGTTCCAGATCGCTGCTACCTGAGGAATCAGATTTCATGATCAAAATAATGTCATTGCTATCATAAAACCTTTTGCTTTATCCTCGGCTTTCC